>JAWKUA010000002.1:300000-501950 GCA_041398785.1 Planctomycetaceae bacterium
GCACGTTCGAATTCCTGCACAAGCATCTGGACTGGCGGATGAAGTGATGTCGCGGCGTGCCTTGTCAGGTCGCGCGTCGAAGGGCGCTCGCCCTGGTTTTCCGCACGGACGAACCGGGGCCAGCGCCCTGCGGCTTGCACGGAGACCTTCATCTGCCGCGCGCCTGACGTGGCATATTGACGACGGTGTCGATCGCGCGCGGGGGACGTGCGATTGGCTGGAGTTTGCCAGCTCCCGTCGTTAGCTTTGCCCGTGACCCGGAATCGCGAAGTGCTGATCGGTCGCGTGCACGGCAGTGAACGGTCCTGTGTCCGAATCGACCGTGTGAAAGGGCACATTTCGGACGATGGAAAGCGGAAGATCGAACGTGCGTGTGAATAGTCTCTTCAGTCCGGCAATCGTTGCGGCGCTGGTGATCGTCGCTGCGGCATCTGCGCCGGCGTCGCACGCTCAGGATACCGCAGGTTCGGGCGATTCTGTCATTCAGCGGCCACGACCGGCGGGAATTCGGAGGTTTCGGCCGGGCCGGTGGGGGATCGCAGGCGTTGAGGTCGTCAACCGTCGTGACACGCCGACGGAAGTCGTTTCCGGGCTTTACGTCGATGGCGATTCCATGTCGCAGTTTTCACGTCGCATCCGCGTTCCGGCGGGTTCACGACGCACGACCTGGATTCCTCTTCACGTTCCGGAAGACGCGCCGGCGGACATTCAGATACGACGCTTTCTTCGCAGCGATGCCGAAGGTGTCCGCGCTCTGATTCGGTCAGCCGACGAGACATTGTTCGAAGCCGAAACACTGACCGTGGTGAAGCCACCGATTACAGTCATTGTCGACGACTGGCATACGGACGACGAAGCGTCGCTGGAAAAGACGAAGGAACTTGCCGTCACAATGAGACTCAGCGGCCGCTACACGCGAGTCGTGACGGAAGTTGATGCCGATGACATCCCGGCTTTCAGCGAAGGGCTGGATGCGGTGGACCACATCGTGTTGGCCGGAAACCAGATCGCGGACTCTCCGACGGGACTGGCGACGATCCGCGCGTGGCTGCACAACGGCGGGCGGCTGTGGATTCTGCTGGATCAGGTGGATCTGCGCACCGTGGATCTGCTGCTGGGCGACGCCGTCGAGATTGCCGAAGTCGACCGTGTGCGACTTACCGACGTGCAATTTCAAAACGTCCTGAAGAATCAGCCGTCCGGCGAGCTGCAGTCGCATGACGATCCCGTCGAATTTGTCCGCGTGGTTGCCCCGAACGTCGAAGTCACGCACGAAGTCGACGGCTGGCCGGCGGCATTCCGGCAGCATGTCGGCCACGGCCGCATCATGTTCACGACGTTGTCCGCCTACGCCTGGATGAGACCTCGCCGTGCCGACGAATGGGTCGCCGACATGGAACGCAACGGCACATTCATCGCCGTTCAGGCTCTGGATGAAGTCACGGATTATCTGACTCGCCCGCTGGCTCCGGAACCGCTTTCGCCGGAAGACTTCGAACCACTGCTGTCGAGCCATATCGGCTACCACATTCCCCATCGGGCCGCAGTTCTGACGATCCTGGCAGCTTTCTGGGCGGGACTGCTGTTCGCGGGATTCCGGCTGCTTCGATCGGCGCGACTGGAACGTCTGGCGATTGCCGGGCCGATGATGGCCCTTGTCGCGGCGGCACCGCTCGTGTTCCTGGGACAACGAGCACGCAGCGCGGTTCCTCCCGCGGTCGCAACGGCGGAGTTCGCCTGCGTCGGACCGGGCAGCGATTCTGTTCACAGCCTTGGCATGGCGGCGATGTTCTTTCCGGAACCGACAGATGTTGACAGTACGGCGGACGACGGCCGACTGCTTTCCCTGCGGCGCGAGAAGCTGGAAGGTTCCGTCCGGCAAACGATGTGGACCGATCTGGATCGCTGGCAGTGGAACAACCTGACGCTGCCGTCCGGACTGCATTTCGCGGCGACGCGGCAGCATCGAAATCTGACCACACCGCTGCGTGCCACAGCCGCGTTCGGCCCGGACGGAATTCGCGGGACGCTGCAGTCGGGACCATATTCCGATCCGACCGATGTGGTGATTGCGACGACCACTCAGCACGCTCTGGCCGTGCACTCGGATCAGCATGGCGGATTTTCTGCCGGTGCCGACGACCTGCGCGAACCGGGAACCTATCTCGTCGGCGGACTGCTCAGCGATGAACGGCGACAGCATCAGGCGATCTATCGGAAGTTGCTGCTGCCGGGACTTGACTGGAAATATCCGGATCGTCCGATGCTGCTGGCGTGGACTCGACCGTCGGATTCCGGCCTCACGTTTGCCGACGGTATCGAACGGTCGCAATCCGCGCTGCTGGCGATTCCGCTGGAATTGCAGCCGACACCGCCGGGCACGGATGTATTCATTCCGTCACCGTTTCTGCCGTTCGAAACAGTTGCCACCGCCGACGGAACGAAGTCCACTGCATTCGACGATCGGACCGGCCAGTGGCAAAAGACATCCTACCCGACCGTCACAATGCTTCGGTTTGCTTTGCCGCCAACTGTACTTCCGCTGAATCTGAATGGCGGAAAACTGTTCTTCAGCATTCGCGCGCCGCAGCGGACCGTCACACTGTCTTCCGGATCGGCAACGGATCCCATGGTTCTCCGGTCGCTGAACAGTCCGGTCGGTTCGTACGAACTCGAGATCGACAGCGAAGACGCGCTGCGAATCTCAGAGGACGGCGCACTGCACGTCCAACTGGATGTCAGTGAACTGCAACTGCAGGAATCCGAAGACATCGACCTGCAGGAAATCGACCGCTCCTGGACGCTTGATTACATCCGGCTGGAACTTCACGGTAGCTTGCTGGATCACTGACCCGCGGACTGGCATCCGGGGGTTGGGTGGGGCGCCGAGTTGAACAGTTGCTGTTGAACGCTCAGACTTCCTGACGATTCAGTGGCTTCCGCACAACTTCCGAAGCAAATTCAACTGACGAACCATTTCGCAGCGGATAAATCGACGTGAACGAACCAGTTGTTGTCGCGGAATCACTTACGAAGCAATACGGCGAATTCACAGCGCTGGACAGTTTGTCGCTGCAGGTGCATCGCGGCCAGATTCTGGGATTCATCGGGCCGAACGGCGCGGGCAAGACGACAACGATCAATATCCTGGTCGGCCTGTCTCGCCCGACAAGCGGCTCCGCGCGGATTGCCGGCGCGGACTGCGCGACGGATTCTCGCCGGATCAAGCGGCTGGTCGGCTACATGCCCGACACGTTTGGTGCGTATGAAAATATGCGAGTCCGCGAATACCTGGATTTCTTCGG
Source organism: Planctomycetaceae bacterium (assembly GCA_041398785.1). Taxonomy (NCBI): domain Bacteria; kingdom Pseudomonadati; phylum Planctomycetota; class Planctomycetia; order Planctomycetales; family Planctomycetaceae; species Planctomycetaceae bacterium. The sequence goes on from JAWKUA010000002.1 coordinate 303,306, forward strand.
AGCCGCCTATGGCATCAAACGTCCCGAGCGGCGCAAGCGCATCGCTGAGGTGCTGGAAATCACGAACGCCGCGTGGATGCAGGACCGCTTCGTCGACGCACTCAGTCACGGCATGAAACAGCGGATCGGGATCGCTCGCACGATGCTGCACGACCCGGAGGTTCTGATTCTGGACGAACCTGCCAACGGCCTGGATCCCGCCGCTCGAATTGAAATGCGCGAAATCCTGCTGCGGCTGGCGAAGGCCGGAAAGACGCTGATCGTGACCAGCCACATTCTTCCCGAACTGGCCAGAATCTGTGACATGGTGGCCATCATTACTCACGGCAAACTGCGAGCGTTCGGCACCGTTGATGAAATCATGAAAACGGTCAATCAGAAACGCATGATTGAAGTGCAGCTCAGCCATGCCGGGCAGTTGCCGGAAGCCGCGAAGCTTGTCAGCCGCTGCGTTGACCAGCCCGGCGACGTCGCGCCCTCCGAAGCGGAAATGATTGTCCGCTTCCGGACAAGCCGCACCGAAGACGAACTGGGTTCGCTGCTGGAACAGATGATCTCGGCAGGAATCCGTGTGACTCAGTTCCGGGAGATTCCGGCGGATCTGGAAGACGCGTTCCTTTCCGTCACCGGCACGTCCACCACCGGCACGTCCGGCAACGGCGATTCCGGCAAGAGCGCGAATCCGGCTGACGCGACAGCGACCGCAATACTGCGGGACAAATCGGTCACTGCGGGGAAAGCAACGTGAACGCAATTCTGGACAGAGAACTGCTGAGCCTGCTGCGTTCACGACGGGCGTTTGCGATTCAGGCGGGCGTCGCTCTGGTCTGCGGACTGCTGATCATCCTGCGCTGGCCCGCGGGGGCTCGCGCTGACATCGCCGGAGAACGTTCGCGCGAAGTCTTCACGCTGTTCGGCTACGGACTTCTGGCATGCATGGTTCTGCTGGTACCCGTGTTTCCCGCGGCGAACATCGTTCGGGAACGGCAGCAAAAGACATTGTTGCTGCTGCTGCATTCGCCGCTGAGCCCGGTCACGATCTACTTTGGCAAACTGGCGGCGACGCTGGGATTCGTGCTGATTCTCATGGCGCTGAGCGTTCCGGCGGCCGCAGCGTGTCACGCGATGGGCGGCGTTTCGCTGTTCAGCGGCCTTGCGATGCTGTACGGCGTGCTGACGGTTGTGGCCATTCAGTACGCTGCGCAGGGACTGTTCATCAGCAGTCGCGCACGATCAACCGATGCGGCGCTGCGAGTCACCTACTTCAGCGTGCTGCTGGTGTGCGGCGGCGTGCTGGTACCGCACCAGTTTCTGCAGGGAACAGAAAGTCCGCTGGCTTCCATCGCCGCGAAACTGCGATTCGTGTCGCCGCTGCCGGCCGTGATGGAAGTGCTGGGTCACGCTGACGCGGGGTCATACGGACTGCAGAGTGGTTCCGGAGCGCCCGGGTTCTATGTGATCAGCGCTGTGATTTCGATCGCCGTTTTCGCTGCGGCCACGATCCGCAGGCTCAGTCATCGAATCTTCGACCAGGCGCGATCGCAGGGCGTCATCACCGACGAACGCTCCGGCCTGCAGAAACTGGTCCGTCGGCTGATCTTTTTGGTCGACCCGCAGCGTCGGAAGTCCGAGATCGGTCCGCTGACAAATCCGGTCATGGTGAAGGAATTCCGCTGTCGGCAGTTCGGACGTCTGCACTGGCTGCTGCGTCTGATTGCCGGCTGCGCGATGGTGTCGCTGGTGCTGACGTACGCGACGACGCTTGGATCAGCCGACTGGGGCGTGGAGACGATCGGCGGCATCATCGTCGTCATGCAGGTCGCTCTGATCGTGCTGATCACACCCGGCCTGGCGGGAGGACTCATCAGCAGCGAACACGAAAGCGGAAGCTGGAAACTGCTGCGAATGACACCACTCACCGCCGGCGTCATCCTGCGCGGCAAACTGCTGAGCGTCACAGGCACGATGATCCTGATCCTGTGCGGAACGCTGCCGGGCTATCTGGTGATGATGCGCATCAATCCGCTGGTCACGGAGCAGGTCCGGCAGGTCGTCATCTGCCTGGTGCTGACAGCAGTTTTCGCCATCCTGTTAAGCGCCACGGTCAGCAGTTTCTGCCAGCGGTCGGCTCCCGCAACAGTCACTTCCTACATTCTGCTGATGCTGGTGTGCCTGGGACCCATGCTGATCTGGCTTGGACGCGACGCTCCCTTCGGACATGCCACAGTGAACGCCGCTTTGACGATCAACCCGCTGGCCGCGGCGCTGAGCGTGATCCGGACGCCGGGATTCTCGGCGTATCAGCTTGTTCCGCAGAACTGGTGGATCATGGGCGTATCGTCACTGGTCCTTCTGGCCGTGCTGATGATTCGCATTCGTATTTTGCTTCGTCCCGATTGACGCAGCGGCAAATTTGTCTGCGACAACCGTTGTCTTCCCTGCAGGTCGGTGTCCGTTGATTGCGAAAATTCCGGAATTCATTTCAAAACCCGCCCGAGCGGCCGTGCCGGCCATTGCCGCGCTGCTGGCACTCTGCGCGGAAAGTGTTCCTGCGGGTGTGCCTCAGTTGCCTTCAATCATGGACCATGATCCGGAACTGCCGCGGCAGCACATCGTGCGGCATGTACCGGCACACTGGAAACAGCTTTGGCGAGAAGCTCTGGCCGGACAGGAGGAGGACCTGCGTCGCGAAGCCGCAGCTGCGGTTCTTCGTGAACATCAGCGCGGCTGCCCGGACGTGGACGACATGGGCCCGGACTTGCTGAACGCACTTTCGCTGTCGTCGCATTCCGCTGTTCGACAGACGATTGCCGAAGCGCTGATCGAACTGGACTTTCGAGAAGCCGCCGGCGCGCTGTCCGAACTCGCTGCGGCTGGCGGCACCGCGGAGTCGCTGCTGGTGGAACCGGCGCTGGGGAGCTGGGGCTACAATCCGATCAATGACGTCTGGCTCACCCGGCTGAACGATGCACGCTCCGCAACGCCGCAGCGCCTGATGCTGGCGATCGAAGGCGTCCTCGCAACCGGCGACGTCCGCGCGGGTGACGCGCTGCGGCTGCTGGCACTGGATCGCGGAAACACGGCGGCGGTGCGTCTGGCGGCGGCGCAGTCGCTGGGCCGGTTGCGATCCGACGGTCTGACCGGCGACGCCAGGCTGATGGCCGAAAGTTCGGTCGGGCGAGGCATCGTTGATCGGCTCGTCGCCGCGAATCTGTTGCTGACACACAGCAGCGACGACGCTCGCGAGCTGATGCTGCAACTGGCCGTGGATGATCAGCCGGCCGTCGCAGCGATTGTCCTGCGCAGGCTGCTGGAGCTTGAACCGCGGCATCTTCGACCGCTCGTTCCGCGGTTGCTGGAAAGCCGCGACGCCGTCGTTCGTCAACTGGCGGCCCGGTCTCTGGTGGAACGGCCGGACAATGACACTATCGGGACACTCGGCAGGTTGCTGGATGACAGCCACCCCGATGTTCGCAACTATGTCCGCGAATCGCTGCTTTCGCTGGCCGGTCAGCCGGAATTCGACGCGGCTGTTCGCGACGAAGCGATGGCCGTTTTGACTTCGCAAAGCTGGCGAGGTCTGGAGCAGGCCGCTCGGCTGCTCGGTGAACTCGACCACAAGCCCGGTGCCGAAAGGCTTGTGGGGCTGCTGAACTTCGAACGTGCGGAGGTTCACGTAACGGCAGCCTGGTCGCTGAGTCAGCTTGCCGTTCGTGACACACTGCCCGGCATGGCGCAGTTCGCAACTTCCATCACCGACCGTTTTCCGGCGGACCCCGGCGACGGCGACCGCGAACCGCTGAGCCGCGGACACGACGCGTGCCTGTCTCATCTGTTTCAGGCGTTTGGAATGATGAAGTATTCACAGCCGGAACCGGTGCTGCTGAAATTTGTTCCTCGCCGCTACGACCTTGGACCGCGATCCCGCGGGGCGGCGATCTGGGCACTGGGACGGCTGCACGAAGACGATCCGCAGCCGGAACTGATGAAGCTTCTGGGGCAGCGAGTCGCCGACGACGGAGAGATCCCGTATCCGGAACCCGTCGAAGTCCGCGCCAACGCCGCCACCAGCCTTGGCCGCATGAAGGCGGCGGCGGCCATGCGAGCGCTGCGGCACGTGTATGGCAAAGATCCGCCGGGCGAACGCATCCGCGAGGCCTGCGGCTGGGCGATTGAACAGATCACCGGCGAAGATCTGCCGGAACTCGAAACGCGGCTGGTGTCTCCGCCCGATGCGTTCCTGCGTCCGATCGATCCCTGAGCCGCCGCGATTGTCAGGCCAGCAGTTCTTCAATGACGGCACCATGGTCGACCAGCCGCGTCGGGCGGTTTCCCCGGTCCGGAATCGTTGTTTCCGGTGCGATGCCTTTCAGGTGATACATCGTCGCCAGGATGTCTTCGGGGCTGACCGGACGATTCGCGACGAATGATCCGATGCTGTCCGTCGCTCCGACGACCGTTCCGCCGCGAATTCCGGCTCCGGCCAGCATCACGCTGTAGGCCTTCGACCAGTGATCCCGACCGCCGCCGCGGTCCATGTTGTTGATCTTCGGCGTCCGCCCGTGCTCCGTCAGACACAGCACCAGCGTTTCGTCCAGCATCCCGCGATCGTCCATATCCGTCAGCAGGCTGCTGACTCCCGCGTCGAACCCCGGCAGCAGTTCATTTCCCAGACGTTTGAAGTGATTGAAGTGCGTGTCCCAGGCCGTGTTGACGACTTTGTATTCGTCCCAGAAAACTGAGACCAGACGGCACCCGGCTTCCAGCAACCGCCTCGCGGTCAGTGCCGACTGGCCGAACAGATTCATGCCGTACTTTTCTCGAACCGACATGGGCTCCCGTCCGACATCCAGCGCATCATGAAGTTTGCTCGACGTCATCAGGGAATAAGCCATGCCCGCAAAGCGATCGAGACTTCGGCCGGCCATCTGTTCGCTCAGATGCCGGCGCTGGTCGTCAAGCTGATGCAGCAGACTTCGTCGGCGGTCCAGACGATCCAGCGTCAGGCCGTCGCGAAGCTGTGCGTCTTTCGAAATTCGCAACCGGCTTTCCGGAGTGATGCCCAAAAACGGATCGGCAACTTCCACATCCCTTAACTGATTGAAGAATGAAACTCGCGGCACTGACCGGGTGGCCTTCCCGTCGAATTCCGTCCAGACCGGGTTGTAGCCGTGGCCCAGAAACGAACCGTACGGTCCCGCTCGCCGCGAAAACGGTGCAAAGTTGCTGAACTGCCAGGGAAGCCCGATGTTTCGCGGCAGTTCCGGCCGTTCGCCCGTGCCGTCCCGGTCGGCAAGGTAATCCAGAACGCTGCCGAAGAACGGTCGGTGCCGTGTGTCGAACGGGTTTGTCTCACTGGAAAAATCGACGGCCGGGAATCCCGACAGCGTATACAGATTCGAATGATTGTTGTGGTCGTGAGTCATCGACCGGATGAGTGCCATCTTACCCGTCAGGCCGGACAGCTTCGGCAGCATTTCACAGATGAACGTGCCGGGGACCGCGGTGGGAATCGCACTCCACTGGCCCCGGATTCCTTCCGGCGCGTCGGGTTTCGGATCCCATGTTTCAAAGTGCGAAGCCGCGCCCTGCAGATACAGCAACAGGATATTCTTCGCCCGACCGAACGTCCGGTTGATTGAACCTTCTGCGGCTGACGCCGATTCCAGACGCAGAAGTTCGGGAAGAGTCAGGGCTCCGCCGGCAAGCGCACCGACCTGCATCGCGTCGCGACGACCGCACACAGGACCGAACGGGTTTGACGATCCGAGAATTCTGAGCATCGCATCGCTTCCTGAACACAAGTGTCCGCAACTGATTATGCCGCAACGGATGATCCGGGGTCAATGTGCCGCTGTGCGGTGCCGCGTGCCCCACCAGGCGCGGGCCCGTTCACCGACGCTTGCCGGGCTGCTGACCCGTCACCATAATCGAACGCCGTGAAAGATACCCCGCAACACACCGAATCTGTTTCTCTGTCGGACAGCAGGGCTGAGGACATCCGGACGTGGATCGTGACTGAGCTGGCAGGGGAACTGAATATTCCGCCCGAATCGATTCTTCCCGATCAAACGCTGCTGTCGCTCGGCATTGATTCGATCCGTGTTGTTGCGTTTGTGGCAAAGCTGGAAGAGCGCTGTGGAATTCGTTTTTCCGAAAACCCGCTGGACGATCACCCGACAATCACCGCGCTTTCGCAGCATGTCGCGAACCTGATGGGCGGCGCGGCCTGAAAGTCACGATGCCATCGACATGCCGCCCGCCAGGAATCCCGTGACGCATGTCGGCCAGCGACACTGACTCCCGATTTTCCTCAGCCGGCAGTGGCGGGCGCATTGGGCGCTTCGCGCTGCTGCTGACGGAACTCGTGCTGATCGCGGCCGTCGTCCATCTGTTCCGAATTGAAGAACGCCGTCACCTGCTTCCGGTGCTGTGCGCTTCAATCGCCGGGTTTTCCATCCACAGCTGGCTGCCGGTGACACAGCGGCTGCGGTTCTTTGCACTGCTTTCCGTGTCAATCGTGGTGCTGGTTCCCGGAATCGACGGCGGCGTCCGGACACTGGTCCTCGGCGGCTGCCTGATAGGGACCTTCTATCTGCCGATCAGTCGTATTCAGAAGGGATGCGTCCTTGCCGCGGCGACGATGGTTCTGGCCTTGGCAAGAGTCCGGTTTCCGATGCCGTTCTGGCCGATACTCGGTTCGATGTTCATGTTCCGGCTGTTGCTGTTTTTTGTTGAACAGCGAAACCAGTCCGTCAGACCTTCGCCTGCGTCGGTCGTTTCGTATTTCTTTATGCTGCCGAACGTCTGTTTTCCACTGTTTCCCGTTGTCGACTACCGGACGTTTCGTGACACATATTACGACTCCGACGAATGGGAAATTTACCAGCGCGGCGTCCGATGGATCGTCCGCGGGATGATTCATTTGGTGCTGTACCGGTTCGTCAAAGCGAATCTGATTCCGGAACCTCACGAACTGCACGACGTGCGTCGCATCGCGGTTTTCATGGCGACGAACTACGCGCTGTACCTGCAGGTTTCCGGTCAGTTTCACCTGATCACCGGCCTGCTGCATCTGTTCGGCTTCAATCTTCCGCGAACGCATCATCTATACTTCCTGGCATCGAGCTTCAGCGACATCTGGAGAAGGATCAACATCTACTGGAAGGACTTCATGACGAAAGTGTTCTTCTTTCCGGCGTTCTTCGCGGTGCGCCGGCGCGGTTGGTCCGTCAGAGCGGCGATCGTCGTGAGCGTCCTGTGCGTGTTTGTCGCCACCTGGCTGCTGCATTCCTGGCAGACGTTCTGGCTGCGCGGCCGATTTCCGGTGACGATCAACGATGCCTTTCTGTGGCTGGGTGTCGGCTGTTGTGTGGCGGTCAACGCACTGTTCGATGCTCAGCGCGGCGTCGAACGGAATCAATCCGGCTGGCTTGCGGCGGTCAGCGTTTCGTGGCGAACCGTCGGCATGTTCGTTCTGGTCAGCCTGTTCTGGGCCTGCTGGACGAGACCCGGATTTCTGTCAACGATCATCGAAGCCGCTGACCGGCCGGACTTCAGCAACGGACTGGTCGTGGTGGCGCTCTGGCTGCTGGCCGCTGTCGCTGTCATGACGGCTGTGAGAGTCGTCGGACAGCGACTGTGGCGATTTCCGTCGCCATGGCCGGCATTGAGCTTCCGGGATTCTGCCCGGCTGCACATCTCAGGTTTGGCAGTGGTTCTGGTGCTGGCGTCGCCGTGGTTCAGCAGACTGCTGAGTCCCGAAGTCGCGCGGACATTGGCCGACTTTCGAACGGACGCGGCCGCACAGGAATCCGCGCGCGGGCAACTGATGAGTTACTACGAAGATCTGAACGAAGCGGAGACTCAGGCGGGACCGCTGATTCGTGCCTTTTCGCCACAGGACGAAACTCGCCGCGCGCAGGCCCGCGGCTTCGAACAGGTTTCCCGCGCGACCGATGAGTACCAGGAAGTTGAACTCGTGCCGGGAATCTCAACGGAACTGGATGGTGCCGCGTTTTCCGTCAATCAGTTCGGAATGCGGGACCGCGATTCGATCACGCTGCACAAACCTGTCGACACAGGGCGAATCGCGATGGTTGGTTCCAGCATCGTCATGGGCTACGGCGTGGCAGACGACGAAGTTTTCACGCGGGTCTTTGAAGAAGAACTGAATTCGACCGGGCGATTCGGCAGCCGGCGGGTGGAAGTTTTGAACTTCGGAGTCGGCAGGCAGTGGGCGATTCATCGACTGGTACGCGTCCGGAGAAAAGTGGTCGCCTTCGAACCGGACGCGATGTACTACGTCGCTCATCAGGACGAATTCAACGAACTGACCGGCCATGCGTCCAGGCTGATTGCCGCCGGACGGGAGCTGCCTTCCGGACATCTGCAGCACGTCGCCGTCAATGCCCGCGTTTCGTCCGACATGCCCGCGGGAGCGATTCAGAGCCGCCTGCTTCCCTTCACTACGGACCTGCTCGCCGCGGCGTATCGCTCAATCGTCGAAGAATGCGGCAGCCGCGGCATCGTGCCGGTCTGGGTGTACATTCCGATGCCGGGCTCGCTGGCGGAAGATCCCGGTGACCAACTGACGGAACTGGCCGAAGACGCCGGCTTTGTCGTTTGTCGACTTTCCGACTGGACGAACGGCGAAGACATCGACGGGCTGTTCCGATCGACCGACGAACATCACCCGATCGCGAAGGGACACCGGCTGATCGCCGAAGCTCTGGCGAAAATGGCGGAGACTATTCCCGCAATGCTGCCCGATCGGTAAACGCCCGAATTTCGCACGCAGTTCTGTTGGAACAACCGAACCCCGGGTTCGCCGAAAAATCAGAGTCCGGCGCGTGCGTCAAGGGAGCATTCAGATGTCGACTTTGGGCTGTTTTTTGAACGGAGCGGGTGTGTCAGGATTGGCGATCTGCCTGGAACCCAGCCGGGCGGCACCGGCTTTCGTTGCCGAGGAACCCTTGAGTTTGAGTTCGGTGATGCAGTGAACGTCGGTCAGCCTGTCCAGCCCCGCGTCTGTCACTGCCGTCTCGGTGACATCCAGAACGACCATCTTCTGAAAGACCCCGCCGTCGGCGAGCTGACTGAGTTGATCGTCAGTGATCGTCGACTTGCTGAGCACAAGCTGAAAGACGGCATCCTTCGCCGCGACTTCGGTAATGGATTCGATCAGGTCGTCGGAAATCTCAGCCCCGGACAGATCAACCAGCCAGCCGGTCATTTCGAAGCCGAACATCCGTTTCCCTTCCTTTGAGGCGGTTCCTCCGGCTTCGGCAATGAGATCGCTGAATCCCTGCTGCTTCTGCTTCGCCAGCTCATATTCACTGGGACCGTAGTAGCTTCCGCCGCAACCGGCCATGACGGGCAGGGCAAGGATCGACAGCATCGTGATCCGGAAGGCCGTCGCCGACGACAAACGCATCTGTTCACAAAACATTTCAATTCCACCAATCAGGGAACGCAGATCAGAAGGCGCGGTGTCACCACGTTTCGCGGCGAGGCGTCATTTCGATCCGCTGGTGAATGTGTGAGCCGAAGGAGAGCAATTTCGCCGACTGGCAGCCGTCAGAATTCGCCGATGACATTCCCGTCCTGAATGGAACCCAGGCTGTGGTAGATGCCCTTGTCGTTTCCTCCGCTGGGGTCATCGTCCCATTCCACGTTTTCGCTGATGAAACGAACAGACCCGTCCGCCAGCAGAAACTGAGCACCTCCCGTGTGTTCGCTGCTGAATGCGATCAGCGGATCGTCAACGGCGGTGGTGCTGGACTGATCGCTGAACTTGCCGGAGTTCATCTTGAATTCCGTCTTGCCGACAAGACACCAGACGTTGGTAATGCCGTCGCAGGTCAGTTCCTGGCCGGCCCAGACACCGGCCCAGTGTCCCCGTTTGCTGCCCCGTTCTCCGACGATGATCGTGTTTGACGTTCCGTCGGTAATATCGCGCAGCCCGATTTTCCGGTTGTTACCGCTGTCGAAAACACCGTCATTGTCACGGTTGCCGTTGCAGCCCATGTAGTTGGATTTCGCAAACATGACTGTCTCGGGCAGAATCATGCCGACACATAACCCGCCGCCGCTTTTCTGCAGGAACGGCCGGTTTCGATTGATCGATTCCTCCGGATCGCTGGGACAAATGAACGCCGGCAGGCCGGTCACCAGCATCTTGCGCCGCACGGGATCGTTGGCAGCCTGTTCGAAAGTATCCGGCCCCACGTTCAGTGCGTTCCAAAGGGGCGCCTGATCCAGGAAGGGCATGATCATCACCGACCAGGCCCACTGGGAATTGATATTGCCGCCCGGCGACTTGTCCAGGTAGCTGGCCGCGGGAAACAGGCCATGCACATCATGATAATTGTGCAGCGCCAGACCCATCTGCTTCAGATTATTCCTGCACTGAGTGCGGCGCGCCGCTTCGCGCGCCTGCTGCACGGCCGGGAGCAACAGAGCAATCAGGATCGCGATAATCGCGATCACCACCAGCAACTCTATCAGCGTGAAACCACGGCGAGTTTGTGTTGCTCGAAACATGGAACAGTCTCCATCGACGAAGGGAGAGGAACGGAGTGAAAAGGATGATCGACGGCTACACAGCCCGGAATCGGCCGACGAAGTGTGCGGCAGACAGGCCCGAGCCTGAATATCAAAGATACCGTAGTCCGCACGGGCGGTCCAATACCAGGAATTGCGGAATCCGCGACACCTGCTGCTTGCCGGCGATACCGCTATTGTCCTCCAGCCGGCTCCGAGTTCTGACGGAACAGCGATTCCAGCGTGCCGGCCGAGTACAAATTCCGCAGTTCGACGCGTTTGAGTTTCCCGCTGCTTGTCCGGGGAATAGACGCAGGCCGCAGCAGCAGGATGTCGGCCGGACTGATTCCGAACCCTTCCGTCACCAGGTGCCGCAGCTTCGACATGACAGATTCGGGACTGCTGAGATTGACGGCCGTTCGCCGCAATTCCGCGGCAATGACAAGCGATTCCTGGCCGTCCACGTCCACACCAAATGCGGCGATGCCGCCGGGTTCGACAGTATCGTGAGCCTGACTAATGTGTTGTTCAATGTCATCCGGATACAGGTTTCTGCCGCGAACGATGATGATTTCCCTGGTTCTTCCGGTAACGAACAACTGCCCTGCGGAAACAAAACCCAGGTCTCCCGTCCGCAGATACCGCTGCGATGTTCCGCCCGGCGTCAAGGCGCGCAACACTGCTTCACTGGCCGCCGAATCATGAAAGCAGCCATCCGTCACGGATGCACCGCTGAGAAAGATTTCACCGACATGTTCGTCATCCAGCGGACACAGCGAAACCGAATCCAGAATCATCACGCGGCAGCCGTCGATCGTGCTTCCACTGCCGACCAGACGAATCGTGTCGGCATCTGACTTCGGGGGTAACACCAGGTTGTCGCCCAGCGCGGAAACGCTGACGCTGCGAATGACGGGATCGCTTTCCGCGGGCCCTCCCGTCGCCAGCAGAGTCGCTTCGCCCAGTCCGTAGCAGGGAAAAAATGCCGACTTCCGAAAACCGGCGGCGGCGAACTTTTCGCTGAACCGATGCAGTGTCTGTTCACGAATTCGTTCGGCACCGATGTAGGCAACTCTCCACGAGGACAGATCGATGTTCCCGATTTCGTCAGCCCCGCATTTTTCGAAGCACAGCCGATAGGCAAAGTCAGGCCCGCCGCAGATGCCGGCTTGATGCTCGGAAATCAGCCGAAGCCACATCGCCGGATTCAGTACAAAATCTTCCGGCTGCAGGCACCACGTTGTGTTTCTCGTGAACAGTGTTTCCAGGTAGCTGCCGACGAGTCCCATGTCGTGGTAGTGCGGCAGCCAGGTGACGCCGATGTCGCCGCCGGTTCGAATTCCCATTGCGCGGCGGATCATTTCCGCATTCGCCAGCAGATTATCGTGAGACACCTGCACACCTTTCGGTCGCGCGGTCGAACCGGACGTGTACTGCAGAAACGCCGTCTCGGAACCTCGCGACGCTTCGATCGCCGCGCAACCCGGATTGCCTCGCCAGTCGTCCGGTGTAATCACCCGCAGACCATCGAACCAGGGATGCCGGTCTGCCCGGCGCTGCAGCAGATCAGCCGTCCTGCTGTCGGTCATCAGAACCGCCGGCGAGCAGTCGCGGCAGACCTGCCGGAGCATTTCGCTGCTGCGGTTCAGATTGGGAATGTTCACGGGAACCGCGATCACGCCATGAGCAAGGCAGCCGAAGAACGCTTCCCAGAACGCTGAGCCGGTCGGAAACATCAGCACAGCACGATCGCCCCGACGCGCATGAAGCGCCAGCACATAAGCCGCCGCGCGCGCGTGTGACGCCAGATCGCCATACGTCAGTGTCTCAGCCGGGCGCGATCGCGTTTCCGGAAAAACAAACAGCCGCTTGTCCGGCGACTGAGCGGCAGCTTCTTCCAGAATCGTACTGAATGATGGCATGAAAATCGGTCAAAGCCGCAGCGCGGCACGCTGCGCAGGGCAGCTGGTCATTCCCGCGGCATCGCCGGCGAATGCGATCTCATCCACATCTCCCTGCTTCCATGTTGCCGCCGCCTTCGCGCGAAGTCGGATTAGATTACGCCAGCAGTCCTTCCACGACTCGCCCGTGAACGTCGGTCAGACGGAAGTCCCGGCCGGAATGGCGATAGGTCAGGCGAGTGTGGTCGATTCCCATCAGGTGCAGCATCGTGGCGTGCAGGTCGTGGACATGCACGCGGTCTTCGACGGCATGAAGTCCCAGTTCGTCCGTGTTGCCGAACATGGTGCCGGGCTTCACACCGCCTCCGGCAAGAAACATGCTGAAGCCGGTGTTGTGGTGATCCCGGCCGGCCTTTGTTTTGTCGTCGTCCTTGCCGATTTCGGAATACGGCGTGCGGCCGAATTCTCCGCCCCAGACGACCAGCGTATCTTCCAGCAGACCTCGCTGCTTTAAATCTCGAATCAGCGCCGCCGAAGCGCGGTCACTGTCGGCACAAAGTCGTTGGTGAGACTTGTTGTTGTTGGAATGCGTGTCCCAGGGCTGCTTGTTTTTCGAATCGACGTAATACACCTGAACGTACCGCACGCCGCGTTCGACCAGGCGGCGAGCCAGCAGGCAGCTTTGGCCGAACAATGTGTCGCCGTAGGACGATCGAGTCGACTGCGTTTCCTGCTGAACATCGAACGCGTCTTCGGCACTGCGCTGCATCCGAAACGCCAGTTCCATCGAATTGATCTGTGCTTCCAGGGGCTGTTCGTTCTGGCGCTGTTCGGCGTGTCGGCGATTCAGTAGCTGCAGCAGGTCAAGCTGTTTGCGCTGCTGTTCGCGAGTCAGCAGCGGGTTGCGAATGTTGGCGACCAGCTTGTCGACGGCCAGGTCATTGGTGTCGACGGAGACTCCCTGGTTCTCGCCGGGCAGGAAGCTGTTGGACCACAGGTGCGGGCCGACGACCGGAATTCCCGGTGAGAGTGCGACAAACGACGGCAGGTTTCGGTTCTCCGCGCCCAGACCGTAGGACACCCACGAACCGATGCTGGGACGCACCGGCTGCTGGTGGCCGGAATGCATCAACAGCAGACCGGGTTCGTGATTGGGAACGTCGGTGTGCATGGAACGCACGACGCACAGTTCATCCGCCAGCGTGCTCAGGTTCGGCAGCAGCTCACTCATCACAACGCCGCTGTCTCCGTGTGGCCGAAACCGAAACGGTGACGGCATGAATCCCGCCGTTTTGGTGACGCGATCCTTCTTCTTTTCGGGAGGCAGACCTTCGTGAGTCTTCAGGGCGGGCTTCGGGTCGAACGTATCGACGTGCGACGGTCCGCCATTCATGAACAGAAAAATCACCCGTTTGGCTCGCGCGGCATAGTGCGGCTGCTGCGTCGGCTGCGACTCGGCGGCCAGCAGTCCCCGAGCCGCCAGCCAGCCGAAACCGGCCCCGGCCGACTGCAGCATCGAGCGCCGGCTGACGTGCGACGTTGCGAGTTCACGAATCCCTGAGGCAATCTTTGTGGTGGGTCTGTTCATGATGACTCCGCGTGGTTTGTCGTCCGCGATTGCGTTTTTGTCGGAGTTGTGGGGAGGGTTTTAATCCAGCCACCAGAATTCGTTGCTGACCAGCAGCGAATGTGCCAGTTGCTGCAGTCCGTCGTCCGGGCGTTCCGTGAGGAATTCAGCGGCGGCGCTGCGTTCTTCGGTATCAGGCTGTCGCTGCAGTGCAAGTTCAAACGCGGCGTCGACGAAGGCGGCAGCATTCGCGTCCCCGGCTCGCTGCCGGATTCGTTCCGCAAAGACTTCCGCCTGCTTCTGCATGAACGGGCTGTTCAGCAGAAACAGCTTCTGCAGCGGAGTATTCGTTTCAACACGTTTCGCCGCGTGGACATTGGCATCGGGGAAGTCGAATCTCGCCAGCAGGGGATTCAACTGAAAGCGGCTGATTTCGGAATACACCGTGCGACGAGTCGCCTCGGGGTCATCGGCCCTGACGGAAGTTCCGCCGATCGTTTCATCCAGCCGACCGGTGACCTGCAGGACTGCGTCGCGCCAGGCTTCGACCGAAAGTCGTCGCCGCGGGATTCGCCACAGCAGGGCATTCTGAGCGTCGGACTGCAGCGCGGCGTCGCTGATGTCGGACGATTTCTGGTATGTTTGTGAAAGGACGATCTGCCGGTGCAGCCACTTCAGACTCCAGCCGTTCTGCATGAACCGAAACGCCAGATCGTCCAGCAGTTCCGGGTGAGTCGGCGGTTCGCCGAGCTGACCGAAGTTGCTGGGAGTGCCGACGATGCCGCGTCCGAAATACTGCCGCCAGATGCGATTGACGATCACGCGCGCAGTCAGCGGATTCGCCGGATCGGTGATGGCTTCCGCCAGTCCGGTTCGTCCGCTATCGCCTTCAAACGTGCGCCGGTCGCCGGGAAACGCCACGGTCAGGAAACCACGCGGCACAACGTCGCCCTTATTGTTGACGTTGCCGCGAATCATCACATTCAGATCCTGAGGCTTGCCGTCGCGGACGACGTGCATGGCTTCTCCGGGATCCTTCGCCGTGCCGTCGTCATTGGCTTCCTTGCCGTCCATCGCCTTATTGAACATGTCGGTTCCGGCGAAGATTCCCGCCAGAGCGTAGTAGTCTTCCGTGGGGATCGGATCGTATTTGTGATCGTGGCACCGGGCGCAGGCGACCGTCAGGCCCTGCAGTCCTCGAGCCACCACGTCGACACGATCTTCCAGTTCTTCGGCCATCACTTCCGGATCGCCGCGGTTGTAGTATTTCGGCCCCAGCCCGATAAAGCCCAGTGCCGCCTGCGATTCCGAATCGTCGGCGGCGATCAAGTCCGCGGCCAGTTGCAGCGACACAAACCGGTCGTACGGCATGTCGTCGTTGAGAGAATTGATGACCCAGTCACGGTATAGCCATGCGTTCGGATAGAACAGCGCCTTGTTGTCGCCGACGATATGTGCCTGATCTTCGGCAAAGCGAGCCACATCCATCCAGACGCGAGCCCAGCGTTCGCCATACCGCGGCGAATCCAGCAGCCGGTCCACCAGCATTTCGACGGTGATCCCGGAATCTTCGGCAGCGAATTCACGCACCTGTTCGAACGTCGGCGGCAGACCGATCAGATCGAACGACAAGCGCCGGATGAGTGCCTCGCGGCTGGCGGACGCATTCGGAGATATCCCCGCCTCGGCCAGTCGCCGGCGCACGAGAATATCGATGCGAGCCGAATCGGCGACTTTGGCTTCATCCAGTTCCGTCGATCTTCGCGGAGGCTGGAAGGACCAGAACTGCCGTCCCTGTTCAATGTCGATTTCCTTCGCGCTGGTGGCGGCGGGAGAATCGTCGGAAGTGCGAGGATCGAAGGCTCCGGCGGCAACCCACGCTTCGAAGTCATGAATCACACTGTCCGGCAGCTTCGCATCGGGCGGCATTTCGAATCCGTCGTAGCGGAGCGCCGACAACAGCAGGCTGTCCGCGGGCTTGTCAGCATCAATCGCCGGACCGCTGTCGCCGCCGGTCCGCAGTGACTTCTTCGTGTCCAGCCGCAGTCCTCCCTGCAGCGTTTCCGATTCGGCCGAATGGCACTGGTAACAATGTTCCACCAGCACCGGGCGGATTTTCGATTCAAAGAAGCGAGCCGCGTCATCGGTATTCTGAGCCGAATCCTGCGCCGTCGAAGGACGGGCCGAACCGGCGAGAATCAGAGCGCAGGCAACAAGCACGTGGGATAGTCGTTTCATGGTGTCCACGCATCAGGCAGGAAGATGGTTGCGGGAACCTGGGAGGGATCAATCACGTCCGTCAGTCTACCAAAGATATCCGCGGAATGCTCGCGCAGATTGGCTCCCGCGGATCATCGCGATGCTGCTTCGCTGGACGTGCCGAGGTGCGCCGGGCCATAGTGTGTCGTGCTTGTTCGAGCCCGATGATCCCGCCGACTCAATTCCGGAAAGACCGCCATGAACCCTCACGCCGCCGATCGTTCACGTTCCGATCTGACACGCCGAACGTTTGTTCTGGGAACAGCGGCGCTGAGTGCGTCCGCGGCAATGGGTGCGCCAGCGCAGGACAAGCCGGTCCCGATCATTGATACTCACATCCATCTGTTCGACGGCTCGCGTCCCCAGGGAGCCCCGTACGTCGGGCCGGGCGGAGATTCGCCGACGATTTCTCTTCCGGATGACTATCGCCGGCTGGCTGTTCCGCTGGGAATCTCGGGAGCCATCAAGGTCGAAGCCAGCCCGTGGGTCGAAGACAACCTTTGGGCGCTGCAGGTCATGCAGCCCGATGACATGATGCTGGGACTGGTCGGCAACCTTCGTCCGGAGTCTCCCGACTTTCCGGAGCTGCTGATTCGGCACGCAAAGAACCCGCTGTTCCGCGGCATTCGTCACGGCAACCTGTGGGGCTATGACCTGACGAAGATGGTCAGCAATGATGACTTCATAAAGGGCATGCGACTGTTGTCAGAAACCGACCTGTCGCTGGACATCGCTAATCCGACGGTGCCGCTTCTGGAAGCTGTGATGAAAGTAAATGACAGCGTGCCCGATCTGCGAATCATCATCGACCACCTGCCGGGGCTGGAACCGACTCCTGCAACTCAGGCCGCCTATGACAAGGCCATGGCCGAACTGCATCGCCGAAAAAACATCTTTGTCAAACTGTCGGCCGTGATTCATCGCATTGACGGCAAGATCGTGAAGGATCCGGATGTACATCGACCGCGGCTGGACCGGCTGATTGATGTGTTCGGAGACGACCGGATCATCTTCGGCAGCGACTGGCCGAACAGCGACGGCGTCGCTCCGCTGGATCAGATCGTCGGCATCGTCAAAGCCTACTTCGCCGACAAGCCGCGCGAGCTTCAGGAAAAGTACTTCTGGAAGAACTCCGTGAAAGCCTACAAGTGGAAACCCCGCGCCGCGAATCAGCCGCGCGAGGCGTAGTGAGTGGTTTGCTCCGGGCCTGCCGTGATGCGGCAGGCCCGGCGCATGAACAGGTCGCTTCGCTGCCGCTCGGGTCAGACCAGACGGCCGCGTCGCCGGCGACACACCAGTTTTCCGAATCGGGCGGAATCGACAGATGCAGTATCGGCGCATGGGACGAACCGGGCTGAAGGTTTCCGAGTTTTGTCTGGGGACCATGACGTTTGGTCACGGCACCAGCGAGCACGATGCCGAACGCATTGTTCGCGAGGCTCTGGACGCCGGAGTCAATTTCTTCGACACCGCGAATGCCTACAGCGACGGGCAGTCGGAAATCATGCTCGGAAAAGCGCTGCAGGGTCACCGCGACCAGGCCGTCGTGGCCACGAAGTTCTTCAATCCCATGGGCACAGGACCAAACGATTCCGGGATGTCCCGTCGTCACATCATGCGCGCGATCGACGACAGCCTGAAGCGGCTGCGGATGGAGTATGTGGACCTGTACTACATCCATCATGTCGACGTGCAGACGCCGATCGAAGAAGCTCTGCGGGCGATTGACGACTTAATTCATCAGGGAAAAGTGTGCTATGCCGCGTGCAGCAACTACCCCGCGTGGCGATTGTCCGAAGCGCTGTGGACCAGCGAACGGCACGGCCTGCATCGCATCGAGTGTTATCAGCCGCAGTACAGTTTGGTGGTCCGTGACATCGAACAGGAAATCCTGCCGCTGTGCCGCCACACCGATCTGGGAGTCGTGTGCTGGGGACCGCTGGCGGGCGGATTTCTTTCCGGCAAGTATGCTCCCGGAAGCCGGCGGCTTGAAGGCACGCGTTCGGCTGAAGGCTGGGTGTTTTCCGAGAGCTGGTTCGCGGCCAGCGCCGATCAGACACTCGAAACGGTGCTGCGCATCGCGCGGGAGCTGGGACGTTCGCCGGCTCAGGTCGCTCTTCGCTGGGTACTTGACCGGCCGGGAATCACGGCGGCGATTGCCGGCGCCAGAACCATCGAACAATGGCGCGACAACCTGGGTTGTGTCGGATGGTCGCTGCCGGAGGAGGCGATGCGGGAACTGACCGCCGTGTCTGCGCTGCCGGACCGCTATCCCGAATCCATCGAAAAGTCGATGCATCTGCGGCGCGACAATGCGGTCCGCTCGCCGACCCGATGAATTTCCGGAAACGGTCGCGCAACGATGAGTTCGCTTCCAGGGTTCTGGTTCATCAGGTCCAGTGGCACAGCGATTCGATATGCGCCGCGGAACCGTCACGCAGCCAGCCGTCAAGCTGCGCGGGATCCTTCAACTGCTGTCCGCGCAAAGTCGGCACGGCAAGGAATGCGCAGCGAACGTCGGGCAGTGCCGACATGTCTCCCCACAGTTTTTCGAACTGCGAAACCGGATAGACGTCTTCCTGTCCGTGGCCCCAGCGCTTCTTGACGTCTTTCAATGTGATGTAGGTCGGCATGCGGCGGCCGATGTCCCGGATCGCTGCATCGATCTTGGCCGAATCTCCCAGATCAGCGCGAGTCAGGCCAAACCGCTGCAGCAACCGGTCGATGCTGATCCATGACGTGGCGGAGTTGTACCACGTCAGAAAGAACTCATCTTCTTCGCGCGGCATCGCCAGTCCTTCGACAAGCCGCACTCGGCCGTCGACGCGCGCGAGTCCGCCGCCGCGATCCTCCAGCCGTCGCGTGATGACTTCGAATGACAAATCCGCATCCGCTTCGATGTGCATCCCCAGAATCGCCGGGTCCAGGCAGGCTCCCAGCGTGTCGATGTTGTGCAGCATCAGGTACTTCAACTGCGGCCGTTCTTCCAGAACCGACTTCAGCGTACCGTTCCTCAGCAGGTTGGGAATCTCGTACCAGTGGCCGACCGGATGCAGGCACTGCGACGGCAGGTTGTCCGTGTAGTCGGCCGCTTCGCCGCAGGTTCGTGCCCAGTTGATCAGCGCCGCGCGCAGACTGGCGCGGACCTTTTCCTTTTGTTCGTCCAGAATCTGCTGAGCCAGCTCTTCCCAGGCAAACTGCAGATCCCGAACGGTGGGAATCATTCGCAGACCGACCGCCAGGCCCCGCGAAATTCGGATGTGCCCCGCGTCGGCGCGGCGAGCGACCGCGCGGCGAATCGGATCTTCCGTCAGGTATCCGGTCGTCACAATGTGCAGGGGTGCGACGCCAAACTGTTCGCCGGTGAACCGGGATTTCGCGAAGTGAATGTCCAGGAATGACCGAAACTCACCGCCCAGCCGGCAGAACGGATTCAGCGCCTTGACCACGCCGGCGCCCTGAGTCCAGCGGCTGCCGACTCCGGCCGCCAGCGTCACGACACCGACTTCTCCGCGGGACAGGGCATCACGGCCCGCGGCGACGGCGCTGGACGGAATCTGTTCGCGAGCATCGACGACGTCTCCCGCGCGGACGTCTTCTATCGTGGCGGAAGGATGCAGGCGATTCTGAGCCAGCCCCAGCCGGCCGGCGCGCAGGTCTTCCCGAATCTGTTCATGCGCAATGGAATCGAATCCGTTCGTTTTCAGGATGTCATCCAGCGACTCGGAACTTCTGTCTTCGTGCGTCGTGGAGGGCAGGATTCGCTGCAGAAGCTGCGAAGCAAGTCCGGCGGAACCGTTCTGAATCCGGCACACATCGCCGACGCGCTGCAGTTCCGTTCGAACCATCGGGCTCAGCGTTGAGACACCGCGGCGCAGCCAGCCGGGGACCATCAGAGCGTGATAGCCGACGGGCATGCCGCCATCGGTCCGCAGGTCCGCGCTGGTGCCGCTGTCGTTGATTTCAAAATCGTACACGACCGGGTCCATGGCGAACGGAACACTGCTCTGCATTTCCCGTTTGACGTCCAGCATCGTCCGCTGCAGCCAGTCCTGAGCCTGCTCGCGGATGGCGGGCTCAAAGATGAACCCCATTCCGCCGCCGGCCATTCCGCCCAGCATCCAGAAACCGTGAAAGCGGTTGCCAAACTGTCGCCGACATTCATCGATCAGACGTTCCGTGTACGCGTTGGTACACCATGGAATGATCGCCTGCAGCGGCTGGTGGAAGTTTTCGTCGGTGGCTCGCCCGATGGCCGCAATGTCGCCGTCCTTCAATGCCTGAACAGCTCGGTCGAGAAGTTCGATCGCACGGCCGCGCGCCCTCCATTCAGCGGAACTGCGCAGCAGGTATTTTTCCGTCACCATCTCCAGAATCGGTCCGACGTTCTGAGCCATGCCGCCGTGGACCAGAACCAGACTGTCCTGCAGCCTGCGGCGTGATTCCGTCGAAACCTCATCACGGCTGAACACATGGTGCTGCGGCATCAGCCGTCCGCGACTGACGCCCCATTCGGGATCTCCATCAGCGGACATGCAGCCTTCAATCAGCTTGATGCCCGGCCAGATTCCTCCCGAATCCTGCCAGCCGCCGCCGGAGCCTCCCAGCCATTCGCCAAGGATCGCGCGGGCCGCCACGATGCGCCGATCGTCTTCGTCCAGCGGACCTGTCAGCGACGACACCTGACTGGTGGCTCGCATGCAGATCGAAATCAATGATCCCAGCAGGTTCGTCGAAACGGCCAGCCGCGAGCCCTTCGGGATATCGTTGACGCGGCTGACGATTTCCAGGCCCAGTCCCGGCCCGATCATCCGCGACAGGACTTCCGAAATCCGTCCGCCGCAGCCTTCCATTCCCGGCGGGACAATTCCCGAAGCGATCACCGCCGCTTTCAGCAGTCCCAGATAATCCCGGGCGAAGTCAAAGACCTCGTTGATGTCACGAATATCCACCACGGAATCCAGGTCGATACTCACCAGCCGCAGCACCGGCTCATCAATGACGCGCAGACTGCAGTCGATGGGTGGTTCCGGCGCCGCATGACGTCCGCGAACCGCCAGGTTCACGGACGCGTTGATCACGCGGGCTCCTTCCGGAAAATCCATTCCCAGAAAGAAAATGTCACTCCAGCCGCTGTGAGTAAAGTCCATCCGGACCGCCGTGTGTTCGCGCAGAACCGGATAGCCCGCGGCACCAGGCCGTTTCAGTTCCGGACGAATCTTCAGTGGAATGTCGGCCGGATGACCGGTGCGAAACATCCACTGATTTCCGCGAACCGACCGAACACTGCGGCGAACCTGGTCAGCCAGAGTCTGAAACGCCAGCCGATGAAACGACTCCGCCAGAGCACTGCTGACCGTGACGGACGGCCCGTCCAGCCGCTGCGTCGCCTGAAACAGATCGATCGCTTCGGGAAACCGGCGGTTCAGCAGAAACTCGTAACCTTCGTATGGAATGCGGCCGGTCTCGCGCCCCTTCAGCAGCGGCGGAAGCTGAAACCGGTGGATGGCATACAAGAAAAACAGTGCCCGAACTCGTTCGTACAGATTCGGCGACTGACGACGAAACGCATCCAGGTGACCACATTCCCGCAGCAGTTCATCGGCGGACAATCCGGCGCACGCCGATTCCAGCGCCGTGTGCCGCAGCGGAGTTTCATTCGTCGTGATGATTTCGATCAGTGGAGACATGCGGGGTCGTTCGTATCTTCGCCGGAATGCGACTGAACTTCGGAATCGCGGGACTTCGCGGGCTTTTGCCGGAGGCCGGTTCCGGCAACATTCGTCAGCCGGACTGGGCCTCGCTGAGCAGCCGTATGAGTTCCGTCAACAGCAGGTCGCGATCGTCTCCGGAAAGCGTGAGCGCCAGTTGAGCCTTCAGCAATCCGTAACGTTCGCTGATGTTGTATCGCGACCCGTTGATCACCAGAGCCAGGTACCGTTCCGACTGCAGCAGTTGATTCAGCGAACTGCTCAGGTCGATGGATTCTCCGGGGTCGGCACTCGCCAGTCTCCGTTCGAGCAGCTCAAACACGCGAGCCGTCAGCACATGCATCCCGAACATGCACAGGTAATATCCGGCGCGCTGGCCGGCCACGATCAGTTTCTGTTCGGCGACGGTCGGTGTCGGCTTTTCAATCACGGTGCTGACTTCGTACAAGTGCTGCGCCTGAGCCAGCGGGACGCCTCCCACCGCGCCGAACTGCGTGACTTCGTTTTCCCGCGTCGGCTGAATGGCGGACACCGCGCATTCGTAATGGTCTGCGGCATCGATCAACTGACGCACGCAACTGTTTTCACAGCGACTCAGGAACAGATGGTCCGACACCAGATGCAGACAGGCTTCGCCGTCGACGAACGACCTTGCCCGCAGCAGAGCGTCACCGTAACCGCGAGGATTGTCCTGTTCGAAAAACACGATGCGGCCGGAATGCGGCCCGGCCGCCGAAACGTAGTGTTCCGCCTGCCCCGGCCTGATGATCAGCGCGACGTCATCAATGCCCGCTTCGATGACTTCGTCCAGCATGTACCGCAGCGCTGTCCGGACTTCGCCGCGCCGGTCCACCAGCGTCTGCAGAGGCAATCGTGCGTGATTCTCGCCGGCGGCCGTAATAATCGCCTTGCGGATTTTCATGAACCGAGGATCCTATGGTGAATGTGGCAGTCAGCCGAAGAACCGTGCTTGTACGCCGATCACGCGGACTTTTCCAGAAATCTTCGCCGGCCTGTGTCCGGAATCGGCAGCTACCGCAGACTCCGGCCCGGATTATTCCGGGAACGGCGATGAATCGTGACCCGGCTAAGAAAAACCACGTCCGTCCTTCCTTCGTCCTTCCTTCCAGCGTGTGCCCCATGAAGAAACTTCGAAACGTTGAATTGGTGTTGGTCGTCGCGGCCCTTTCGCTTTGCGTCACTTCAGCCTTCGTGGGTTCTGCTGCTGCCGATGAGCCGCAGCAGGGTGACGTGAGGAATCTGAATCTCGGCGGTGACGTGAGTCTGGAACTGGTCTTCATCCCGCCGGGACCATTCCAAATGGGCAGCACGGCGGAAGAGAAAGCGTGGGCGACGGGTATTGAAGGTGGTGCTCAGCCGGGAACGGAGCGTGAACAGTACGAGGGCGAACCGCGTCCGATGCGCGTGGGCCAAGGATTCTGGATGGGACGCACAGAAGTGACGCGCGGCCAGTTTCGGCAGTTCATCGAAGATTCCGGTTACGTCACCGACGCCGAACAGCCGGGCGGGATGACTCAGGTGTTTGATCACGAATGGGACCGGTACTACCGCGGCACATCAATCGTGCATCCGTGGAAGTCGGTGTCTGACAAAAGCTGGCGGGATCCCGGCTTCGGCATTCCGATGCAGGACGATTTTCCCGTCGTCTGTGTCAGTTATCAGGACATGAAAGCCTTCTGTCGCTGGTTGACCGATCGGGAACGCAAAGCGGGGCGTCTGGCGGATGACCTGGAAATTCGGCTGCCCACCGAAGCCGAATGGGCTTATGCCTGCCGCGGTGGAAGTCGGGAAAGCCATTACTTCTGGTGGGGCAACGATCTGATGGAAGGCAAGGGCCGGTTCAACATCTCGGCCGTCGATTTTCTGCCGGGGCGAGACACCGTCTGGCCGCTGGCGAATGCTCCGTGGAGCGACGGTTATGCGTTCCTGTCGCCGGTCGATCACTACGGCGAACGCGGTCGCAACGGCTTCGGACTGGCCGACATGTGCGGCGGCGTCTGGGAATTCGTTCTCGACGACTTCGACCCCACCGGCGGACACGAAGAAGTGCATTATCTGGACAGGGAACAACTCACCGTCTCGCGCCCGGTGTGTCGCGGCGGCAACTACTTCGACGTTCCCGGCAACGCCCGCTGCGCCGTTCGTCTGGGCATCGCGAGCATCACGTACTCCGATTCCCGAGACGGCTTTCGCATCTGTCTCGGCAAAGAACGCAGGACCGTGCCGGTTCCGCGGACGCCGTAGAATTCCTGGATCGGGGCTGCGACGACGGGCTCGAATTTCCGCAAACCACCTGGCGGCACTGCAGTTGACTCCTGTTGGTCTCAGCGTCAGTTGTGGTACTCTGCCAGTCGGCGGGACTTCAATTTCTGCCCGATTCACAGACTTCTGCATCGACACGAAATCTCATGGCGAGTTCCGATCCTGAAATCAAGCACACTGCGGCGCCGGATCTGACTCTGGCCTGTGGCACAGACGGTCCCGTGACTCTTTCGAGCCTTTGGGAAGCGCAGCCGGTGGTGCTGATTTTCGTCCGGCATCTGGGCTGACCACTCTGTCGCAGGCACGTGGTCGACGTGCGGGATAACTACGGCAGATTTCAGAATGCCGGCGGTCGTGTGGCGGTGGTTTCGATGGCCGAGCCGAAACAAGCATCCGCCTTTCGGGCTCAGTTCGAACTGCCGTTTCCGCTGCTGGAAGACCCCGAACGAATCGCCTACCGCGCGTTCGGACTGAAACGCGGCGGGCTGGCCGACGTGGCTGGCCCCGAAGTCTGGAAAGCCGGATTCAGCGCGCTTGTGAATAGCGGTGCGGGGATCCCCCGAGGCGACGCGCTTCAGCTTGGAGGCGTGTTTATCATCGACACGGCGGGGCAGATCCGATACGCCCACCGTTCCACGCATTCGGCTGATGTGCCTGGCATCGATGAGTTGATCGCTGTACTTGAGTCGCTTTGAAACCTTCTGCCTGAGTCTGCCGGAATCGGGACGTGTGCTGCCTGGCCAGCGGCAGATGAGTTGTTACCTGCCAGCGAGCCGCAGTTGTGTTCGCAGAGAACCGGGGCCTGCGTCTTGCGCTTCCACCGCCGGCGGGTAGATTCGCATCTGCCGCACGTCTTTCGTATCACACGGCCCGACGCGCTATCGGCAGCGTGCCTCATCGTCCTGACCCGGCTCGGCAGCGATCATGACTGCCGAAGCACGGGGGCGCAGTATTCGTAGAGTCCGGTTTCCCGCAGTTCGGCTTCGACGTCGTCTCGCGTTGGCGCGTTGAGCGAATGCACAACGTCCTGAAGCAGCAACTCGGCAAACTTATTGCGAGCACGAAACAGCACCTGCCGCACCCAGTTGGCAGTCACTTCTCTTCCCAGAACGTCGGACAGCCGTTTCGCGAGTTCCGCCGAACGCAGGTCTGCATTCTGCGACCGGAACTGCAGCACGTCGAACAGCGGAAGTTCGGTCTCCCGCTGTGCCTTGAGTGCCGACCAGGCGCGGTTCAGCAGTTCCTGTTTCCATGAATCCACGAACTGCTGTTCGGGACTGTCAGCGGCAGCTGCGTCGACCGGAAGCGCTTCTTCGTCAGGCAGTTTGACGGGCCGATTCCTGCCCTTGCGATGATGATCGCGAACAAGATTCAGAACGGCGGTCTTCACGAACTTGCGAAAACGTCCCCGCTGCGGGTCCGCCGTTCGGAAGTCGCCGCGCGTGAACTTCAGCGCGAAATCCTGAGTCAGGTCGTCGGCGACCGCAGCATCCTTCACGACAGCCAGCAGGTAGCGATAGACGGCTCCCCGGTAACGTCGCAGCAGCTTTTCTCGCGCGGCGGCGACGGCGTTCGTTCCCAGCTTGGCGTCGTGAACGATCGACCACGACGTCTGAATGCTGCTCAGGTGCTGGTCGAATGTCTGCGAGTTGAATGCGGTCACGGCTGGCAGCCTCCCGAATTTCGTCGTTCGCAGATCGTACCAGGATTTTCGCTCATTGGGGACGCAGTTGTCGGCGGGCACGTCACAGAAGTGCCATTCAGCGCCACCGACAAGTCCCGCGGACAAATCGTTTCAAAGCAGCGTCTGAAAGATTTCTCAACTTTTCTTGAAATCTGATTAACAGAACGGCGGCAGGCCCGTACCCGGTGTGTGAAGCGACGAGCTTCAGCAATCCTGTCTCAACCGAATGACTGAAAGGACGACGCAATGTTCCGACTGCAGAACCGACAAAATCGCCGACGACGATCGAACGCCCGAGTCAGCAGCATGGCAGCGGAAGTGCTGGAGTTTCGCGACATGAAGACCGGAATCGTCGCCGTGGCCGCCGAAGGAGCTCTGGCGGTTGAACAGCAGCCGACAGCGCAGCCGGCAGCGACTTCGGACTCCGACGTCGCCCGGCTGCAGGGGCCTTCCGTGAGCACCGACGCGGCGACGCTGAGCGCACCATCGGATCTCATACTGGCGGCCGCAGCGATCTCGCAGACAACGACCGTCGACGGGGCCGCCGTGGTCGGGACCGAAGCCGGTGCGATCGACGCCGGCGGCGCCACTTTGATCCTCCCGGGAAGTAGCGAAGCGGGTTCGTCGGACGGTGAAGCGACGCCGCGGTTCCCGGAAGTCTCGGAGTACGACCAGGAACAGGCGGCAGAAGGATTTCTGATTGGCTTGTTCCGGTACGCGGCCGCCGATGGGTTTGCGAAGCACGCCGAGTTCGATTCACCGGCAACCCCCGAGAGCACACCGAGCCAGACTTCGACTCCGGCGTCGGGGCAGGACGCACCTGCCGAATCTTCAGCAGGCAGCGATGAATCAGAATCCGACGAGACCGACTTTGGACAAGCCGATCCGTCGGACCTCAGGAGGTATTACTCTGAGTACCGCCAGGGCATCGAAGGTAGCTTCTTCGACGAAGCAATTCTGTAAGTCGTATCGACGTCGAAAAGAAGCTTCATCAATCCGGTAACATCGTCAAGTCGCCGGCCTGCTGTCATTCGCAGGCCGGCGATTTGCATTCCATCGGCCGGAAGATTTCCCATGCACTGCGCCTTGCCTGGTGTCAACACATTCAGCGCAAGCCCATTGGAACGCAATTGCGTGCAACGGGAGGTCGACGAGCCTGGCCGGCCTGCATGTTTAGCGACCGGGCTGAGCTTTCGGACGAAGCCCGGAGTTTCGCTCGTAACTCGCTCCGGCCTCCGTCACCCACTAAAACTTGGCTGACATGGCACGAAATCTCAGGTCTCTTCGCGTCGCGCAACAGCCATGAAGATCTCCAACTTTGAACTGCTGAGTCAGGTGCGAGTCAGCCCGGCCGGCGTGCGGTATCGGGTGACTACCGCTGCGCACTCCGGCGAACTGGAATTGCAGCTTCTCAGGCGCACGGCTGACAGCGGCGTGTTGTGGGATCACCTGATGCGGCGGATTCGTCGAGTCCGGCTGGTCGATCATCCGTGCGTTGTGCCGATCGTTGAGCTGAACACGGATCACGATCCTCCATTTCTTGTCGTCCGCTGCGGCGCAGACGGCAGCCGTCCCGGAGCGGTGATTGAACGACCGCTGCAGAGTTTTGCCGAGTCCGTTCGCAAAGCCTGCCAACTGGCGGACGCGCTTGCGACCGCTCATCGTGTGGGCGTCGCACACGGAATGCTTTCGGCCGACAACGCGATTGCCGAAGTCGACGGAAATATCCGAATCGATCTGACGGCATTCATCCCCACGGTGGATGCGCCGTCGGCGGAATTCAGTTCGGACATCCTTGCCTGCGGTCAGTTGCTTCGAAAGTGGTTCAGCGAAGCGCAGCCGGACGTCAGCCATGCAACAGACGCCAGGGCTCGCGACGCCGCTTCGTCAGGTGCTTCAGCCGATCTGCTGGAGTTCATCGACCGCATGACCGATGACGATGCATCGCGCCGGCCGCGCATGTCGGAAGTGGCTGAACGGCTTGAGCACGAAGCCGAATGCCTTTTCGGTGACACCGCCGCGGCTCCGCCGTGCGCCGAGGGCACAGTCCCGACGGCGATGCGATCGACGGGCACAGACACCTTCGTCCCGGCCGCCGCCGCTGTTGGTCGTGAGCCGGAAGTGGGTGATCGACTGGGCCGCTTTCGTCTGCTGGAACTCCTTGGGCGCGGAGGAATGGGTTCCGTGTTTCGCGCTCAGGATGAAGCGGACGGAACTCCGGTTGCCGTCAAGATCATTCGCCCCGACATCGCTCGCCGCCCCGATGCTCTCGCACGCTTCCGTCGCGAAGCACGTGTTCTGGAACAGCTCAACAATCCCTTCGTCACCAATCTGCTGGAATTCAACGAAGACGGGGGCGTGCCGTATCTGGTCATGGAATTTGTCGCGGGTCGCTCGCTGCAGCGTGAGCTGAAGGAACGCGGGAAGCTTCCGGAAACCACGGCGGCGGCGATCATGGCCGACGTCTGCCGCGCGCTGCGCGATGCTCATCGGCGAGGCATCGTGCACCGCGATATCAAACCGGACAACATTCTGCTGCAGGACGTCGAACCGTCGGAACAGCCGTCCTGGCGAGTGAAGCTATCCGACTTTGGAATCGCGCGGCGACAGGAAGACGTCGACGCCACCCGGCTGACGCAGATCGGAAGCGCGATCGGGACGCCGCTGTACATGGCGCCCGAGCAGAATGAAGACGGTGCGTCGGCGGATGCTCGCAGCGACGTGTATTCCGTCGGAGCAACACTGTTCCATCTGCTGGCCGGACGTCCGCCGTTTGCGGCCCGGTCGATGGCTTCGCTGATCCGAATGCACGCCGAAGAACCACCGCCGTACCTGAAGACACTCGACGAACAGCTTTCCGACAGCATCTGCAACGTTGTCGATCGCAGTCTGGCAAAGCAGCCGGATCAGCGGTTCGCCAGCGCCGGCGAACTGCTGAAAGCGCTCGAATCTTTCCTGAGCGGTGATGCCGCCGGCGAGCAGCAGCATCCACCGAGTCCGGCCGGTCCGACCGACAACGTCATGACGTATCACTGGACGTGGAACCTGGCCGCGTCGCCGGAAGAACTCTGGCCATACGTTTCCAACACCGACCGATTCAACCGTGCGGTCGGCCTGCCGGTCGTCCGCTACACCGACACGCAGGATGACCGCGGACGTGCCAGACGGCTCGGCGAGTTCTCGCGGTTTGGCATGAAGATCGAATGGCACGAACGACCGTTTGAATGGGTTGAACCGCGCCGCTTCGGCGTCTTCCGCGAATACTCGCGAGGACCGTTTCGCTGGATCACCAGTGTCGTCGAACTGAACGCTCACGGCACAGGAACGCGACTGTCACAGACGATTCGCATTTGTCCTTCGGGAATCGTCGGGCGAATGCTGGCAGCTTTGGAAATCGGTATTCGCGCTCCCGGAAAGATCGCCGCCGTGTACCAGCGGATCGATCAGGCAGTCGCAGGCAAGGGAGTGTATTCCGTCGCCAGCCAGGCATTCGAACCGGCGGCATCGCTGACTCGAGCCCAGTGGCGACGCCTGGAAGCTCGCCTGCAGCAGCTTCGCGACGCCGGAGTGTCGTCGTCCACCGTTCATGAATTCGGAGACTACCTGACCGAAGCCTCGCCGCAGGAAGTCGCCCGCATTCGCCCTGTCGCGCTGGCTCGCGGAATGAAAGTCGACGAAGACGAACTGCTGTCTGCGTGTCTGCACGGAACTCACGGCGGACTGCTGACGCTGGCGTGGGATGTGCTGTGTCCCGTCTGCCGCATTTCGGCCGGTGTCCGCGACACGCTGCAGGCGGTTCGAGATCACGAGTTCTGTCCGGCCTGTGATCTGCAGTTTGAAGTCGATCCCGCGCGTTCCATCGAACTTGTGTTTCGAGTTGACGAATCGATCCGTCCGGTCGAGGTCCGCACGTACTGCATCGGAGGCCCCGCACATCTGCCGCACGTGGCCGCCCAACTGACGCTTCATGCCAACGAACGCCTGTCGCTGACAGTGAACCTTCCCGCCGGAACATACGCCATCCGCGGTCCGGGCACGGAGGCCGCGGACCACATCGATGTTTTCACGGGAGCACCCGCGGATGCAGGCACATGGCGACGATCACAGCACGGCCGCAACCCGCGCATGGAACTAAAGCCCGCAGTTCAGTCGCTGACTCTGCACAACGATCAGGCCGACGAAGCCATCGTAAGAATCGAACGCACCGCGCTTCGCGATGACGCGGTGCTGGCGGCTCAGGTGCTGACAATGCCGCTGTTCAGACAGTTGTTTCCCACTGAAGTGTTCTCACCCGACGCACTGTGCACCATCAAAGACATCACCGTCCTGGCAATGTCGTCGAGAAACACAGGGGATTGCCATGCCATCGCGGAGATCGTTACCGACAACAACGGCGTGGTGTTCGACGCACCGACCGGAGAACTGACCGCTGTGTTCCACGAACCGGTCGCAGCCGTTCGCACAGCGATTTCATGGACCCGCAATCGCAGCACGGCCGCGGATGACCAGTCGCGAATCGCGATTCACCGCGCTCCGGCGGCGATCCGCTCCGACGCAGGCAGACTGCACTACCAGGGCGAAGCCGTCGGCACGGCAACGCTCCTTTCACAGCAGGCCGAACCGGGAACACCGCTCATCACCGGACCCGTCACATCAGAACCGGACGTTGCCGCACTGATCGCTGAACACTCGCTGCAACTGGATGTCGCACCAGCGGAACTTTCCGATCGCCCGGAGCTCCTCATCCACCTCCTGCACAGCGCATGGGAGCGGGTGAAGCGATGACGTGATATCGATGTCGGTATGCGAAATCCCATTGCCGGTACGCAGCATCCCGGACAATGGGGTGGCAGCGATCGGCGCAAAGAGTGAATTGACCGGCCAGGAATGAATCGGCTGCGCAAGAGCCCGCGTCGCTACCGGCCTGGAACGCCGCGGACTTGGTGCGCCGGTGGAGATGTCACGCACATCAGACGGCCGCCCCGGCGTCGCGCTCAGTATTGGCGTCGAGGCCGGTGGTTCAATCGACCCCGGGGGTTTTTTATCGGTCGCCGTCACATTCGCCGCGTGGCTCAGTTCAGGTACTTGCCGCGGATGTTCTTGAATTCTGCCCACATCGGTTTGCCGGCGTGCAGTTGCAGGGCCAGGACTCCGTCGGTCAAAGCTTTCTCCGGGCTGTCGGTGAAGTCCAGAATGAGCCGGCCGTTCATGTAGTGCTGGATGTGGTTGCCGCGGGCGATGATGATCACGTCGTTCCAGTCGTCGAGTCTGAACAGCTTCGTGAATTCCTCGGGCGTGATCAGCGGTTCTTCGTCGACAACCAGCTTGTCGCCTTCCCACCGGCCTTTTTCTCCCACCATGATGATTCGCCCGCGACCACCCGTCGCACCGCCTTCGTCATAGATGAATCCGGAGATGTCCGGGAAGTCGACTTCGTTGCGGACTTCGTGCTGGTAGCCTCGCACGACCCACTTGTTACGTACGTCGCCGTCCGTGATGTGCTTCGAGCGGTACTGAATACCGGAGTTGTTTGTCGCGTTGCAGCGAAACGACAAGCGCAGTTCGAAGTCGGTTGTTCGGGCATCCTGAAAGATCAGAAACGTGTTGCCGTCGGCTTTGTTGTCTTCAGTTGTTTCGCCGCGAATGACGCCGTCTTTGACGGACCACAGCCGCGGATCGCCGTCCCAGCCGTCCAGATTTCGGCCGTTGAAAAGCTGGTGCATGTCGGATTCCGGCGGAGCCTTGATGTCCTCGCCCATCGCGGACGCCAGGAAAACAAGGGATACGGCAGGCAGCAGAAAGCAGCGGTGCATGAGATTCGCCTTTTTGTGAACTGATGGTGTTGGCCGGTTGAACGGGTGACGAGCGGCACAGTCTAACAATCGACACGAAATGATCGAAGGCACCGCGGCGATTGAGTACGCTGTGCAGAGCTGTTCTGTTTCCAATCCCGCCATGTGAGTCATCGTGATGCCCGTGAGCTGTCGCGTCTTCCTAACGTTCGTCACAGGCATCGCTCTGTGCATTCGCGCCTCTGCGCACGCCGCCGAGTCTGCAGTTCCGTTCGAAATGCCTGAACGAGGCATCTGTGCTCATCGCGGAGCCAGTGACACTCATCCGGAAAACACGCTGGCCGCATTTCGCGAAGCCATCATGCTGGGCGCGACGATGATCGAATTCGATGTCGCGCTGACGAAGGATGGTCATCTGGTGCTGATGCACGATGCGACAGTCGACCGCACGACTGACGGGAAGGGGGCGGTCGCCGATCTGACGCTGGACGACATCCGCGGGCTCGACGCCGGCCGCTGGAAGGACGACAGGTTCAAAGGCGAACGTGTGCCAACGCTGGAGGAAGCATTGGAAATGATGCCGGACAACGTCTGGCTGAATGTTCATCTGAAGGGAGGCGCCGACCTTGCCAAAAAGACCGTGATGGCGATCGTCGACGCCGGAAGACTTCACCAGTGCTTTCTCGCCTGCAGCCGGGAAGAGGCGAAAGCCGCCCGAGAAGTAGCGCAGGAGATTCTGATCTGCAACATGGACCGCCAGGGAAATTCACAGCAGTATGTCGATGAAACAATCGCCGCCGGAGCACACTTCATCCAGCTTTACGGCGGTGAATCAGTCGACTCGGCGCACACGAGGCAGCTTCGTGACGCCGGAGTTCGCATCAACTACTGCTGTGCCAACGAGGCGGAGAAGGTCAGGGCCCTGTTTGAGGCCGGTGTCGAATTCCCGCTGGTCGACAAGTTGAACGAAATGCTGCAGACGGCGGATGACCTCGGCATTGAAAGACTGACTCCCGTCTATCGCTCACATTCCCCTGAGAATGGAACGAAGGCAGGACCAAGGTTCGACAACGGCGAGGCTCAGATCGTGCCTGAGTTTGAGGACTCCGAACAATGGATTCACCATGATCTGTGGGTCGAAGCGGAATTCGATACGGACGGCGACGGTCGGCCGGATCGTATGCACGTCAGCGTCACTCGCCAGCGTCAGACCGACACGGAAGGACTGAAGGTTCCCGTGGTCTATATCTCAAGTCCCTATTATTCCGGCACGGCGTCTGAGACTCGCGATTTCTTCTGGGATCCGCGTCAGGAACTGGGGACGAAACCAGCTGTTCACAGCGATCCACCGTCAATCGCCCGTCAAAGCCGACGACTCGTCATTTCACGATCGCACTGGAACGACTGGGTTCCCCGCGGCTTTGCTGTCGTCCATTCGGCGTCGCCGGGAACGGGGCTTTCACAGGGCTGCCCGACGATCGGCGGCGACAACGAGTCGTTGGCTCCCAAAGCCGTTATCGACTGGCTGAATGGCCGTGCCGCCGGCTACACAACTCCACACGGCAACAGACGCGTCACCGCTGACTGGTGTACCGGAAAGGTGGGCATGACAGGAACGTCCTATAACGGCACGATTCCACTCGCCGCTGCCACAACGGGCGTCGACGGCCTGGAAGCCATTATTCCCGTGGCACCCAATACGTCGTACTACCACTACTATCGGTCGCACGGCCTTGTGCGCCATCCCGGAGGTTACACGGGAGAAGACGTTGATGTACTGTATAACTACATCAACAGTGGCGACCCGGACCATCGGGAGTATTGCAATTGCCACGTGCGCGATCAGGAAATGGCGGAGGGTTTCGATCGCGAGAGCGGCGACTACAACAGCTTCTGGGCCAGCCGGGACTATCTGAACGATCTTGCCCCGATGAAGGCTCCCATGCTGATGGCTCACGCCTTCAATGACTGGAACGTCATGCCGGAACACAGCGTGCGGATTTACAAAGCGGTTCAGGCAAAGGGAATTCCCGTTCAGTGCTATTTCCATCAGGGCGGTCACGGCGGACCACCACCCTTGTCAATGATGAACCGCTGGTTCACGCGGTACCTTTATGGCATTGAAAACGGTGTGGAGCGGGATCCCAAAGCCTGGATTGTCCGGGAAAGTGATGATCGCCTGAAACCAACTTCCTATGCCGACTATCCGAATCCCCAGGCGACACCGGTGACGCTGCATCCGCGTTCCGGCGGAGTTCGACAGGGGAGGCTGAGCACGGAAGTCGTGTCGGGGCAGGGGACCGAGACGCTCACGGACAACTTCTCATTCAGCGGCTCGACTCTGGCTCAGGCGGACTGGACCGATCATCGACTGTTGTACGTCACGGAACCGCTGAAGCAGCCGCTGCATCTTTCGGGAACCGCAAAAATTTCCGTGCGCCTGTCGTGTGACAAGCCGGCCGCGAATCTGTCTGTGTGGCTGGTCTCGTTGCCGTGGTCTCAGAAGCCGGACGCACCGGTGCATGAAAATATCATCTCGAGAGGCTGGGCCGATCCGCAAAACCACTCATCACTAACAGACGGACA
This sequence comes from Planctomycetaceae bacterium, assembly GCA_041398785.1. NCBI lineage: Bacteria > Pseudomonadati > Planctomycetota > Planctomycetia > Planctomycetales > Planctomycetaceae > Planctomycetaceae bacterium. Next base: position 337,634 of record JAWKUA010000002.1, read on the forward strand.
GCCATTGGTCCCGGGCCGGTTCTATGACGTGACGTTCGATTTGCAGCCGGACGACCAGATGATTCCTGCGGAAAAACAAATTGCACTGATGATCTTTTCCACAGACCGCGACTTTACATTGTGGCCCGCGCCGGGAACAAAGCTGACGATCGATCTGGATGCGACGCAGTTGACGCTTCCTGTCGTCGGTGGACGCGAAGCATTTGAGCGGTCCATGCAATAGCCGGGGCGACCTGAACAATCATTGCCCCGTTCCGATCAGAACCGGAGCCTCTGATGAAGCATACACTGATTTTGACTCAGTCCGCCGCCTTTGCGCTGGGAATCCTGCTTGTTCTTCCGGGCACCATCGCGTCGGCTCGGGGCGGCGACTCGCCAAATGTCATCCTGCTGATGGGGGACGATCATGGCTGGGACGAAACCGGCTACAATGGTCATCCGTATTTGAAGACACCCGTCCTGGATGAAATGGCGGCATCCGGTCTGAGACTGGACCGGTTCTATTCGGCGCACCCCACGTGTTCCCCGACTCGCGGCAGTGTCATCACCGGACGTCATCCGAATCGCTATGGCACATTCGCCCCCAACTGGTCGATTCGGCCCGAAGAAGTCAGCATCGCCCAGATTCTCAGCAAAGCCGGCTACAGCTGTGGGCATTTCGGGAAATGGCATCTCGGTCCGGTCAGGGCAGATTCGCCGACAAATCCGGGAGCAATGGGATTTGACGACTGGCTTTCTCACGACAATTTCTTCGAACTCCATCCCTGGTTGTCGCGCCGGGGAGAAATGCCGAAGCAATTTCGCGGCGAAAGCTCGGAGATATTGGTCGAGAACGCCATTCGGTTCATCGAGTCGGCACACGACCACCAACAACCTTTCTTCGTTGTCGTCTGGTTTGGTTCGCCGCACGAACCCTACAGCGGCGTCGATAACGATCTCGCGCTGTATGACGATTTGCCGGAAGCTCTGCATCAGCGAACTGTGCGTCTGACATCAAACGAAACGGGAGCACCGGTTGAACGTCCGCTGGCCGACGTCCTGCAGGAACGATACGCGGAAATCACTGCGATGGACCGCTCCATCGGCCGGTTACGCACGTGGCTCAGCGGACGAAACCTGCGAGACAATACACTGCTCTGGTATTGCGGCGACAACGGCACGTCAGGCGACGGAATCGTGACCTCTCCATTCCGAGGCCAGAAGGCCACAATGTATGAAGGCGGCATCCGGGTTCCCGGCATCATCGAATGGCCGGCGCGGATATCATCGCCCGTGGTTTCTGACGTCAGTGCCGTAACCAGCGATATCCTGCCGACGCTGTGTGACGTAACGGACCAGCCGCTGCCCGACCGGCCTTTGGACGGGATCAGTCTGAAGCCGCTGATCGAAGGCAGCATGACGAAACGCCCCGGTCCGATTTGCTTCTGGAGCTTCGACGACGGACGGGAATCCCGCGGCCAACCGTGGATCGATCCGGATCTGCAGCAGGGCACAACACCGCTGGTGAAACTCATGGACGGTCGACCGACACGATCGTTCCGCAACTTACATCATCCCGAAATCGACGAACGCGACTTCAACGGCGCACGCGCTATCCTGCACGACGGTTACAAGCTGGTTGTTGGCAACAGCGCCGGACGTGACGCCGGACTGGAACTGTTCGATTTGAAAAGCGATCCCTCAGAGAAGAGCAATGTCATCAAATCTCATCCGGAGATCGCTGCGGATCTGCAACAGCAACTTCGCGATTGGCAACAGTCCGTGCTCACCAGTCTGACCGGAGCTGACTATCATTAGTGCTGCCACCGGAGGCATGACGTTAGCGCATTCAGTTAAGGGCAGGTACGTTTTGGCAGTCTACAAATCAAGCTGGTCCTCCGCACTGACCCTGGCATTGAGTGTCAGCCTCGTATCGCCTGTCGTGGGTGAAGGCCAGACTGCCGAGTCCGCGGGTACCGGTCTGAACCAACTGACCGAACAGTTCAACACAACCGTGCAGCCATTTCTGGCGAATCACTGCATCGACTGCCACGGCGCGGACGATCCGCAGGCGAAGTTGGATCTCAGCCGGTTTCGCACTGTGAACTCCGTTTCGGAAGCTCATCAGACCTGGCAGGAAATCATCGAGCGACTTGAAGCAGACGAAATGCCGCCGGCGGAAATTGATCACCGGCCGACTTCGGAACAGCGGCGCGAGATCATCGACTGGATCACGGCGGCTCGCGAATTCGAAGCCGCACGACATGCGGGTGATCCGGGTCTTGTTCTGGCCCGCAGGCTCAGCAACGCCGAATACAACTACACCATCCGGGATCTGACCGGTGTCGACATCCGACCGACGGCCACGTTTCCCGTTGACCCGGCCAATGAAGCAGGGTTTGACAATTCCGGTGAATCGCTGGCGCTTTCGCCCGGGCTGTTGAACAAGTATCTGGAAGCGGCGCGGCACGTCGTCGAACATCTGGTGCTCAAGCCGGACGGCATTGCCTTCGCCCCGCATCCGGTGGTGACCGACACTGACCGCGACAAATACTGCGTGAAGCGGATTGTTGAATTCTACCTGCGGCAGCCGGTGGACTATGCGGCCTATTTTCGCGCGGCGTGGCAGTATCGGCATCGAGCAGCCCACGGACGAGCGGATGCGTCACTTGATGACCTTGCCGCCGCCAATCAGATCAGCAGTAAGTACCTGTCGATTGTCTGGTCGCTATTGAACGATGCGGAGAATTCTGTCGGCCCGGTCGCAAAGCTGCAGGCGATGTTTCGGGATTTGCCTTCCGACTCAACTCAGACCGACACCATTCAGAGCGGTTGCGAACGAATGCGGGACTTCGTGACGGTGCTGCGAGGCAAGCTTGTGCCGAAGTTTGACAATCTGCGAATCGAAGGCGTCCATGTGGGTTCGCAGCCGTTTGTGCTGTGGAAGAACCGGCAGTATGCGGCTCACCGCCGGTCATTCGATCCGGCAGTATTGGTTGCCCGGTCGGATGCCCCGGACGACGATGCCTCCGAAGAAACCGCCACTGTCGATGCAGACCTGTTGATTCCCGCCGGTGATGGCGAACGTGCTCGTCACGAAGCTGCCTTCGCGAAGTTCTGCCGAGTATTTCCGGATGCCTTCTTTATCTCGGAACGAGGCCGTGACTACGTAAAGGAATCCGAAAAGCAGCAGGGAGAAAAGGGCCGTCTGCTGAGCGCCGGCTTCCACAGCATGATGGGTTACTTCCGCGACGACGGTCCCCTGTACGACATGGTCCTGAACGAATCGCAGCGGCAGGAACTGGATTCACTCTGGCGTGAGCTGGATTTTGTCGCGTCGGCACCGATGCGGCAGTATGTCGGATTTCTGTGGTTTGAACGAACGGATTCACGATTCATGCGCGATCCGCAATTCGATTTCGCCCGCGCGGAGGATCGCGAGGCACAATCGGCGGAGATGATTCAGAAGCTGGCCGAAGTGTATCTGGCGAAGGCGGAGGCCAACGGCGGCGAACCGGTCGCGATGGAGGCGATTGCTCATTACTTTCGTGAGATCAATGAACAAATCCGCTGGGTCGAAAACGCCCGACTGGCCGCGGAGCCGTCGCACCTGCAGGCCGTTCAGGACTTCGCCGAACGGGCGTATCGCCGGCCACTGTCGTCTGAGGAACGCGATGAACTGGTCGCATTCTATCGTACTCTGCGCGGAGACGACGGGTTGACTCACGAAGAGGCCATTCAGGACGCGATCGTGTCGATCCTGGTTTCGCCGCATTTCAGTTATCGACTCGATCTCGGTCGTCCTGATTCGGAAGTGCTGTCTTCCGCAAACGGTCGTCGGCAGTTGACCGCCTATGAACTTGCGAGCCGCCTGAGCTACTTCCTGTGGTCCAGCATGCCGGACGAAACACTGCTGCAAGCGGCGGCCAGCGGAAAACTGCACGATGCTGAAACTCTGCTCGAACAGACTCAGCGAATGCTGCGTGACGATCGCGTGCGAGGCCTGGCGACGGAGTTCGGCGGCAACTGGCTCGATTTTCGGCGATTCGAAGAACACAACAGCGTGGATCGCGAACGGTTCCCGGAATTCACCGACGAGCTGCGGCAGGCGATGTTTGAAGAGCCCATCCGATTCTTCGTCGATGTCGCGCAGAATGATCGATCGGTGCTGGACTTCCTGAACGCCGATCACACGTTCGTCAACGACGTGCTGGCCCGGCACTACGGCATTCCCGTGCCGGAAGAAGTGGCAGCGGACGACTGGGACCGCATCGACAACGCGGCACAGTACAGTCGCGGAGGACTGCTGCCGATGTCGGTGTTCCTGACGAAGAACGCGCCCGGTCTGCGGACCAGCCCCGTCAAACGCGGCTATTGGGTTGTGCGACGTCTGCTGGGCGAGCGCATTCCACCGCCGCCGCCAAACGTTCCGGAACTGCCGAATGACGAATCCCGGCTGGGAGACCTCACGCTGCGCGAAGCCCTCGCTCAGCATCGTGACAACAAGAGCTGTGCCGGCTGCCACGAACGGATTGATTCCGTCGGCCTGGTCTTCGAGGGATTCGGTCCGGTCGGAGAACGCCGCGACGTGGATCTCGGCGGCCGTCCCGTTGACACGGCTGCGACTCTGCCCGGCGGCATCGACGCGGCGGATGTCGGTGATCTGCAAACGTACCTCGTCGAACAGCGGCGCGATGATTTCCTCGATAACCTGTGCCGCAAGTTGTTATCGTATGCCCTTGGACGAAGCCTGATCCTTTCGGACGAACTGCTGATCCGCGACATGCGCAGCCGGCTGGAATCCGATGACTTCCGGTTCGGCAGCCTGATCGAATCCATCGTGACCAGTCCGCAGTTTCTGAACAAACGCAACGACTCTTCAACGCCGGAGTGAATCATGACCAGCGACATTCCGAATCGCCCGCGCCGTGTCGGACGCCGCACTGTTCTTCGCGGTGCCGGTGTCGCCGTGTCTCTGCCCTGGCTGGACTCGGTTCCGGTGTGGGGGCTGGAAACCTCGGCCGTTGACGGATCCGACGGGTTTCCTCAGCGCTTCGCCGTGCAGTTCATGGCATGTGGAGTTCACCCCGATCACTGGTGGGCGAAGGGTATTGGATCGGAGATGGAACTCAGCCCCAGCCTGACTCCGCTGGAGCCGCTTCGGGAAAAGCTGAATGTGATCCAGGGACTCTTCAATAAGAACGCGACCGGGGTTGGCATTCATCCCGGCCAGACCGGAAACATCCTGTCCGGAGCCGCACTGCAAAAGGGTGCGGAACTTCGCGGCGGCATCAGCGTCGATCAGGTTCTGGCGAATCACCTCGGGCAGGACACCGCTCAGCCCAGCATGGTCCTGGGATGCGAACAACCGATTACCGGCTATCACGAAACGAACTTTTCGATGGCCTACAGTTCGCACATTTCGTGGCAGAACGCGACGTCGCCCGTGCCGATGGAAGTCTATCCTTCGCTGGCGTTTGACAGCCTGTTCGACAACCGCGGCAGTCGCCGCAACAAAAGCGTGCTGGATCGCGTCCGCGAACACGCCGCCAGTCTCAGCCGCCAGGCCGGTTCCAGCGACCGCGCCAAGCTCGACGAATACCTGACCAGCGTTCGAGAAGTTGAAAAACGGATTGACCGCCAGCGCGACGAACAGAACAAAACCATCGAACGTGCTCGCGAGCAGGGACAACCCGTCGCCACAATGCCGCGACCCGATAACGGATTGCCCGAAGACATCCGCGAACACATGCAGCTGATGTGCGACATCATTGCGATGGCCTTTCAGACGGACAAGACACGCTTCGCGACGCTGTTGCTGTGTCGGGACATTTCCGGACTGTTCTATCCGTTCCTTGATGTCCGCAACGCTCACCATTCCGCTTCGCACAACGATCGATCCGAAGACTGGGAACGAGTGACGCGGTACTACTGCAGCCAGTTGGCGTATCTAGCCGGCCGGCTGGACGCGATGTCGGAAGGCGATCGCACCGTGCTGGACAATTCGTGTCTGCTGTTCGTCAACAACATGTGGTCCGGCAGCAAACACGATTCGACGAAAGTGCCGCTGCTGACCGTCGGCGGACTTGGTGGCACTCTCGAAACCGGCCGCGTGCTGGACTACACCGAAGCGGGTGACGACAACCGCAAACTCTGCAGCCTGTACCTGACGCTCATGAATCGCATGGGCCTGAAGACCGAACGATTCGGTGACGCCGAAACTCAACTGGCGAATCTGTAGCGGCCGATCGCTATCAAGTCGGAGGTTTCCGTGAAGTCAAAGAAGAGTCCGTTTCCGGGCATGGACCCGTATCTCGAATCCAAGTGGCGTGAAGTCCATGCCAGGCTGATCGTCTATGCTGCTAACGAGATCAACCAGCACCTTCCTGACGACCTGCAGGCCAACATCGAAGAAAGCCTCGCCGTTTACGCCGAAGGTGAACACGCGCGGTCCATTATCCCCGACATTCATGTTGCCGAGGAGCCCTCGTTCCGAACCGGGACGCCCGTCGAAAGCCATGCGGGCAGCAGCCAGGCGACCGTCGCCGCCCCGATACTGCTGAAGCGACCGCCGCATGCGACCCGCCATCTGGAAATCACAACCGCGGACGGGAAGGTCGTCACCGCGATCGAATTCCTGAGTCCCTGGAACAAAGTTGGCTCGCGAAATCGCGAACAGTACACGCGCAAGCAGCTCGGTTACCTCGATGCCGGAGTCAACCTGGTGGAAATCGACCTCGTGCGACAGGGAGCGTATGTGCTGGCGGCCCCGCTGGAAGAAATCCTGGAAGACCAGAGGACGCCCTACATGGTCTGCGTCAGCCGCGGAATCGATCCGTTCCAGGTCGAGTTGTACCGTGCTCCGCTTCAGGAACGGCTGCCGAATATTCCGATTCCACTGCGGCCCGACGAACGCGACCTCGTGCTGGAGCTTCAGCCGCTGATTGACGCCTGTTACCGCGACGGACGCTACTACCGCTTTGACTATTCCGTTCCGCCTGCGGCCAGATTTAACGAGTCTGATTCAGCGTGGATCGCAGCGATTTTGAAGGAACGTGACCGCAGCATCTGACCCTGACGCGCCGCCGCATCATCTCAGTGTCACTGTCGCGAGCCGGTTGCTCAAACACGGAACGGTTTGCCACAAGCCTTGTTCCGGCAGCGTAGCTCATATCGTTTTCCGAGGAATCTGCCATGCTGGGAAAGTCTGCGTTGGATCTCTGCCGTTGTGCGGCCATGGCCGCGGTTCTGTCCGCGACGATGAATGCGACAAAAAGCGCCGGTGACCAGATCACGGAAAACTGCATCGTTGAATACGGACCGGTCAACGGCGCTGTCATTCGATCAAACGGTCAGCAGCTTGCGGTGTATGGCTGGGACGACGGCCCGGTCGACCGGCTGCTGCTGACCCACGGTCGCCGCGACGTTGTGTGGCGAATGAAGGGCGCCGCGGAAACGGCCTCGGTCACGGCACCGGTTCGCGAAAGATACTTGCTCGAAAGCGGCCCGGAGTTCTGGGCGGCATTTCCGACTGCGAAGTTTCACGACTACGCTCAGCAGTCGACAAAGATCCCCGATCATCGAATTACCGTCGATCACTGGGTCGGAGATGGCGACACAATCGAATGGAATGGGCTCGTTTTTCAGGTGCTGGAAACTCCGGGCTACACGCGCGGGTCGACGACGTACGTCGTGGAACTTGACGGGAAGCGCATCGGCTTCACGGGCGACCTGATCTACGGCGACGGTCGGATACCGGATCTGTACAGTTTTCAGGACGCGATCCCGGACGCACAGATTCGCGGCTACCACGGTTACGGAGCCCGTCTGGCAGATCTGGTCACCAGTCTCGATCGGATCGTCGAAGCCAGGCTGGACATCATCGTTCCGGCGCGAGGCCCGGTGATCCAGAACCCGGAGGAATCTGCCCGTCGGCTGAAGCAGCGAGTCCAGGCCGTTTACCGCAATTACCTATCGACAAATGCGCTGCACTGGTATTTCCGCGAAGATCGCATGAAGTTGTGCGGCGAACGAGTGCTTGGAAAGGGTGCTGACATTGAACTGATGCCGTACTCGCGGCACGAGAAAACGCCTGACTGGATCTTTCAGAACTCAACCAGCCGGCTGCTGCTGTCAGAAAACCGCCGGGGCTTCCTGCTGGACTGCGGCTACCAGCGCGTCATCGATGCGGTTCAGGAACTGATCGATCAGGAAGTCATTGAGAAAGTCGACGGGATCTTCGTCACACATTTTCACGACGATCACACGGACATGGTTCAGGCCGCCGCCGAAAAATTCGACTGCCCGGTTTACGCCACGCCGGAATACGCTGACGTCCTGGAAAATCCTGACGCGTACCACCTGCCGGCTCTGACCGCGAATCCGATTCGTCACGTTCAGCGCATGACAAACGGCCAGTCGATGAAATGGAACGAGTTCGAACTGACGTTCCATTACTTCCCCGGCCAGACGTGGTATCACGGTGCGCTGCATGTCCGCAAGCCCGATGAACGACCCGTGTTTTTTATCGGCGATGCGTTCGCCCCGTCAGGTTTCGACGATTACTGCGTGCAGAACCGAAACCTGCTGCACGATGACGAAGGATACCTGCTGTGCCTGAAGAAGATTCACGACGCCGGAGACTGCTGGCTGGTGAACGAACACATCGAATACGTATTCGACTTTTCTGATGATGAACTGAGTTATCTCGAACAGCGCTATCGCGAACGTCGCAACATGCTGGCGGAACTTTTTCCCTGGGACGACCCGAACTACGGCGTCGATGAACAGTGGGCCGTCATGTATCCGCGGGGCGTAAGAACCAAAACGGGCGACACTTTCAGACTGCAGGTACGGATCACGAACCATTCTCCGGTCGTGCGACAGTTTCGCGTCACGCCTGCGGTGCCCGGCGGGCTGACTCTGATGTCCGGTGAAGAATCCGTCACGCTGCAACCGCATGAGTCGGGTGCCGCGACTGTGCTGTTGCGCGCCGACGCGGCAAACGAAACACCGCACGTCGTCACAGCGGATATCGAAAGCGACGGCATGTCGTTCAGACGCTGGGCGGACGCACAGATCACGGTTGAACCATGATTGCTGCCACGCGCCGCGCAGGGCTGATCGGTGCCACGTCGCTGCTGATGATCGCGTTGTCCGGGAATGCCGCCGCACACCCGATTTCCATCACACAGACCTCCGTGTACCTCACGCGCACGCACGCAACCGCGCGCATCGATGTGCTTCTGGAAGATCTGTTCCTGTTTCATCAACTGGCGCCCAACAGCGAAGACGTGCTGGAACGCGGTGTGATCGAACGCGGCATCGAACTGCACAGGCAATTCCTGCAGGACAGATTCGAAATCACAGACGCCCGAGGCACGCGATACGTACCACAGTCTGTCAACGCAGTCGCTGCGGATGTGCCTCAGAACGGCGTGCCGCTTCCCGAGCTGATGGCTCACCAACTGACGTTTGAACTTCAGTTTACGTTCGCAGCGGCACCAGACGTCCTGACTTTCACGCAGCGGTTCACCGATGAAGCTGCTGTCCTGCCGTCGGAGATGAAGCTGCGAGTCACTCAGGAAAACGCCGGAGCACCGTTCGAACACACACTGCTGCCGCACAATCCCTGGTCGCTGCGCATCAACTGGGACAATCCACCGCTTTCACCCGAAGCTTCGAATCAGGAACGTGAAGACTGGGCGGCGCGCGAACGGCAGTCGCTGCTGGGAATCACCAGCTTCAGCGGCGTCTATTCGTTCCTGTACGTCGAAGACTTCGAAGTGCGCCACGAGATCCTGATCCCGGTGCTGACCCTGGCTGGCGAAGTTGCCATGCCGGACGACAGCAGCGCGATCCTTGACATCGACGAACAGACTTCGCTGCGCCAGAGCATTGCGCAGTACTTCGCTGCGGGGAATCCGCTTGGCATCGATGATCGTGAGTCTCGGCCCGCGGTTCAGCGGTGCGAGATCTTCGGACTGAACCTGACCGACTTCGCGCAGCCGACGGAACCTGGCCCGATTCCGCTGGCGAACGCGCGAGCGGGCATCATCCTGATTTATCGCACCGCGTCGCCGCCGAAACGTCTGCGGTTGACCTGGGACCGATTCCATGACGGCCTGCTTGGCGTTTCGACGGCCGTCATCGCCGGAGATCAAGTCAGTCGCCACAAGCTTGGGCGGCTCGGAAACCGCAACGTACTCAACTGGGAACGCCCGCCAGATGCCACCGACCCCGCGCCGCTGCAGCCGGTTGTCGTTCGGCCGATCGAAATTCCGGAAACACACATCCCCTGGCTCAGCGGTACGATCTCGGTGGTCTGTATTGGCGTCGGCCTCATCGCGATCGCTCGCCGCAGCATTCCAGTCGCGGCATTTGCGATTTGCCTGCTGGCAGGGTCGGTTCTGACATGGCCCGGTCCATTCTGTCTGATATCCGTGCCGTCCCCGAACCTTCAGAAACTGACCGACGACGAAGCCATTCGGATCTTCCGTCAGGTCCACCGGAACACGTATCGTTCGTTCAACCGTCGCGACGAAGAATCCGTCTACGATGCGCTTGCGTTAAGCGTTGACGGAAGGCTGCTGGAAACAATCTACATCGAAACTCGCCGCAGCCTGGCGATGGAAGAGCAGGGCGGACCGTCGGCTCGAATCGACGATGTCGAACTGGTCAGCGTCCGACGAAACGGAGAAGGATCGCACAAACCGTCTGAGTTCGAAGTATCCTGCCGCTGGAATCTTGCCGGAACGATCGAACACTGGGGCCACATCCACCGTCGCAGAAACCAATTCGACGCCGACTTCGTTGTGACCTGCGCCGATGGTGCCTGGAAACTGACGGAAATAGAGCTTCGGAACGAACGGCACCTGGATACGAAGGTGACGATCCGAAGCGGAACACCTGCAGCCCGGTAAGGTGCCGAATTCTTACCAGGTGCTGCCTGACACCGCGACTGAGTTCGCCCCGCGCCGATGGCGGGCCTGCCATGGCAAGATGACTCCGGGGTTCTCCGCGGCCATGCCACGGCACCATGACCGGTCCGTCCGACCCGATCGCAGCGGTCATCACGGATTTGACGGAGCCGGCTCTTCACGTTCGCGAATGCGTTCGGGGGTGTCCGGAACCTGTTCGATCAGTTGATTGACAGTTCCCGGTTGCTTCTTCAGCGTGAAGGCGTCGTAGAGTTCGCCGACAGCGGTTCGTGCTTCGAACCGCAACTGGTCGCCGGACACGTGGATGATCTGATAAAGCTGCGTGTTTTCAGCCTGGCGTTTCATGAAGGGATGACGCTGCAGCTTGTACATTTTCGGGCCACTGACCGAAACGACATACACCGTGCCGGTCTTTGGTTCACGCGTGTTGGTTCCCGTCGGGACGTTACTTTCCGCGGTATCCTGTGGGACCAGCGGTGTTTCCAGGCCGGTACGTCCATAAGTGTGATCGTGGCCCTGCAGCACAAGATCGACGTGATACTTGTCGAAGACGGGCTTCCACAGGTTCCGCAGTTTTTCATTATCCCGGTCGGCTCCGGTGGAGTAGATCGGATGATGAAACGTGCAGACGACCCAGCGACACTCATTCTTCGCAAGCAGTTCGTCCAGCCATTGCGCCTGTTCCTGCTGCTGTTCGTTGCTGTTCAGCCCGACGACCCGCACTCCCTGATAAACCAGTGTGTAGCAGGTTTCTTCCAGACCGCGCGGTCCGTGCTGCGGCAGAGCAAATGTCGGACGCCAGTGATGGGACAGTCGCCGGGTATCATCAGCGGCTTTTGCCTGTTCGTGATTTCCCGGCACCGGGACGCTGGGGATCATGGCATTCAGCCAGGCTCCCGCACCAAACCATTCACCCCATTCCGCATCCGATTCAGCGCGATTGACGAGATCTCCGGCATGTACAAAAAACGCGGCTTTCGGGGCATCGCTGTAGGCTTCCCGGATGACTCGCGACCACATGGACTTCAGATCGTTCTGGGCGTCTCCGAAATAGATGAATGAGAACGGCTCCGGCTGGTCACTGGCCGTTGTGAAGTGAAACCATTCACTGAAGTTGACTCCGTCGCCGACGCGATAGGCGTACTTTGTGCGGGGGTGCAGATCCCGGAATTCGACGGTGTGGTAGTGGGCGGTGCTGAGGTCCGTCAGCAGTGCCTGCGAAGAGGCGGTGATTGTCTCGGCGGTCAGCGGAAAACCCGGACCGGCGTCAGCAATGGCAATCTGTGCGACCGCGGACGTGACTTCGGTGGACGTTCGCCACGTGACGGCCTGAGTCGTTGCCGGATCGGACGTCCATGTCAGCACGATCCTGTCCGGCAGTACGGTCGGCCGATAGACCTGTCGCGCATCTGCCGCAGTTGGTCCGTGAGAATGCTCCACCGTGTCGTCATGGCCGAACACAGGTGCGACAGACGTACTCAGCAGCGCCGTCGCAATGATCGCAACGCTGCCGATAGCCTGCAGGCGTATGGTACGAATCATGTTTCGTCCTTTAACACAGACCACTCGATCGGACCCCTGTGTGTTGCAAGGGCAAACAACTCTCTGTCGAGCAGTTTCGCTGTCGACACCTGCCTCACGAATCAGGAACGTCGGTCGGCAGCGAGCGAAACGTCAGGGGCAGGGCGATAACCGTATGGCACACCGCGGGCCGCGCCGAATTGAACCCGGAGCGCCGGCAGGAATCTATCCCACCAGTTCCTGAACGGCATCCAGAATGCCATCCGAATCAATGCCCTGGTATCCCATTTGTTGCCACAATCCGCCCGAACCTTCGCGGTTCGTGCCGATGTTGTTGTAGCGGCCCCGGAAGCCGCGCTTCAGCAGTTCGGTACCGAATCGCGACCCAAGGCCGGTGTTGACATTGAAGGACTCAGCCACCAGAACGGCCGGAGACTTCGCCAGTTTCGACATCATTTCTTCGTCGTACACATTCAGCGTGGCCTTGCAGATGAGTCCGACATCTGGGCCTTTTTCCTTCAGCCGGATTACGGCGTCGAGAGCCCGGTACGTGGTCTCACCAAACGTCACGATGTAGCCGGCCGTGCCTTCGCGAATAACCTCGTCCTTGCCGGGGGCAAATTCGTAGTCGTTTCCAAAGATCCGCTGACCGCTTTCGTCCAGCAGGTCGGGTACTCCGGAACGCGTGGAAAAAATGAACCGCAGACCGGGGTCACGGAAGATCCGGTTCAGGCACGCTCGAAACTGGTGCTGATCAGCCGGGAAATACAGTCGCGTCGAATCTTTGCCGCCGTCGGGCAGACCGTTGGCCGCGAACATGTTGTTCAGACCGAAGTGACATGTGTTGTCCGCCATGTCGTCGCATCCCGCGTGGCTGAAATGCGCCAGCACGCTGGCCTGGTTCAGCCGAGCCATCGTGATTTCGGAAACGACCATTTCCAGAAACGCCGAAAATGTCGCGAACACACCCTGCCTGCCGGTTTCGTATCCGAAGCCCGCTGCCGCAGAAAAATTGCCGCGCTCCATGATGCCGCCGCGCACAAAGACTTCCGGATGAGCGGAACGCACATGATTCAGGCCACAGCTTCCTTCCAGGTCGCTGTCGAAAACGCGAACGGTTTCGATCCGTTTCTGTTCGGGAATGGCGTCAAGGATTTCGTTCAGAATCCTGCCGAACAAATCACGGTTCTTGCCGATACTCTTCGGGTCCGATCCCTGATACGAAGGCCCGCCAGGTCCCTTGCTGACGGACTTCAGATATTCGACGGCGTCGGACTGACCGCGAGCAGTCAGGTAATCAACGGCCAGACTGGCCTTGATAACGTCATGACCGTGAGCACTGCCTTCCAGACCCTGGATTCCGGGGCACATCCTGCGGCGGTTCATCAGGGCGATTGGACCGTCCGTCGTCACGGCTTCGCACATGCGAGCGTACAGAGAATCCAGGTCTTCGCCGTCACCGGAATTCACCTGCAGGCCGTGCCCTTCCAGCGTTTTCGACACGCAGAATCCCCGAAGATAATCCGACGGATGCCCGGCGATGGTCACGTCATTGTCATCAATCAGCAGTTTGACGTTCAGCTTCTGAGCCACCGCCAGACGCGCGGCTTCTGCATCGTTGCCTTCCATCTGAGAACCGTCAGACCCCAGCATGAACACGACTTTGTCGGGGTTGGCAATCGCGACGCCGTTGACGAACGGCCACATATGGCCCAGCCGCCCGCTGGAAAACTTCACACCCGGTGTGAACCCGCGTTCCGGATGTCCGGGCAGGTGTGAGAGGTACTCGCGATAGTGATAAAGCCGTTCGACATCCATCTCTCCATTAAGCACCGACATCAGATACTGCGTGGCCACTCGGTGACCGGCTTCATCAAAAAAGACCGGAAGAACGTTCGGACGTCCACCGTTCTTGGCATGTTCCATGAAGCCATGCAGAATCAGAACCTCCGGCACCGTGTCGTAGGGTCCGCCTGTGTGTCGCCCAGCCCCTTTGCGTCGGCGATTGCGGTGAAAAAGATGATCGCGTCTCGGCACAGTTGGATGTTGCCCCGCAATTGTTCACGCTGCACAGCGGTCAGCTTCGGCTGCGACGGATCGAGCGGTACGACCTTGTATTCATGCAGTGGAATGGGAAACTGTGTGGCGATGGACATCGGCTGCTCCGGGATTGCTGGTTTTTTTGAGGCCGACAGTATGAAGCTCACGGCGCGAATTGCAACGCCGTCAGCGCAGCAGCCGATTTTCAGGAATATGCGTTTTTCACATCATGTGAACCCGGGATTCGTCAATGTCCACTTCAAAAGTCACCGTCGTCATCTGCCAGGCTCAGGGACGAAATCCTGCGAAACGCCGGCTGGAAGAAGAAATCGCAACCGCGCTGATGATGCAGCCGGGAGTCGATGTGTCGCTGGTTCCGCACCTGTATGACATGTCCGGCGACCATTCCGGCATGCTGTTTCTGAGATCCGTTCCAGGCAACCTGATCGTGCTGGGCTGGCTTTACGAACGAGCCCTGCGCTGGACGCTGGACCGCAGCGGAGTTCGGGGACACGAAGGACTGACGCTGCTGAAAGGCGAAGAGGACGACGATTCCGATGCTGAACCGACGCCGTCAAACGGCATCGGCAGCGTCGATATTCCGCAGCGAAAGCTGTACTGCATTGACCTGCGGGTCTCCGAGGATGCGGACGAATACGTGCGGGAAGTCCGGCGGATCGCCGATGAAAATTCCGTACAGACGGTGGATCTGATGAGCTGGATCGGGGGATCGCCGGAACAGAGTCTCCTTCAGCGCTATCTTCAGCCGGAACGAATCCTGGAGGCTCGCAGAGCTTCCGACAGCGGCCAGGCCACCGTCGCCGACAGAGAAACACTGCCCGAGGATACTCGTCGCCGATGGTACCCCGTCATTGACTACAGTCGCTGCACCAACTGCATGGAGTGCATCGATTTCTGCCTGTTCGGTGTGTATGGAGTCGACCAACTGGACCGCATTCTGGTTGAGGAGCAGGACAACTGCAAAAAGGGCTGCCCAGCGTGTAGCCGAGTCTGTCCGGAAAACGCCATCATCTTTCCGCACCACAAGACACCGGTCATTGCTGGTGCCGACGGGGAAGTCGGCGGCATCAAGATTGACCTGTCAAAACTGTTCGGCGGGGACGATGGTTTGTCCGCGATCGAAATGGCGGTGAAAGAACGCGACACGGAACTCATTCTGGACGGTCGAAAGGCCGTCGGGGATTCCGTCGGGCTGCGAAAACGCGATCGCGATGAGATCGATGACCTGATGGACGAACTGGAAGCTCTGGAGATGTAACGCGCATCAAAAAGCCCGCCACGCCGGAATGCGCGTCGGGCTTTCAGAATTTGCAGCGTCCGATGGCACCGCCAGTCACGCGAATGACGGCGGGCGCGTTCAATTGTCGCCGGGCAGCGCAAACGGATCGGTGACAATCGGCTTTTCAACCATGCCGGAACGAATCAGGCTGACCGGAACGTTGCGTCGGACGACCCGACCGTTTTCCACGACGCGGATCCGCTGCAGGTTCTTCTTGAACTTCCGTCGAGTGATGCCTGTGGTCTTGCGTCCGTTTCCGCCCAGATACTTGGCCTTACCGCGTTCGCAGAGATTGTTGCCTCGACCGGGCTTCAAATCGCCGTAGAGTTCCAGCAGTTTTGCGCGCTTCAGGCGTTTGTTTTTCTTGAGGGTACTCATGTCACTAAGTTCTTCTGCGTGGACGACTTAGCGTCGTCGTCGATAAATCTCAGGCCGTCGCCGCTGACAGTGCCATTCAGGCGGGGCGGAAGAATAGCCGGTTCGCGCCGGGAGTTCAATTCAGATGTCGACTCGCGGCGCGCCGGTGCCGGATTATTCATGCCGCAGAGCTTCGATCGGGTCGAGCCGTGCCGCGGAACGAGCAGGGTACATGCCAAAGATCACGCCGATTCCCACGGAGATGAAGAATGCCAGCGGCAGACTGGCGGGAACCGGCTCGGGATTCATATCCGCGAACATCTGCCCGAGTTCATTGCCGGCCTGACCGCCGTCAAAAATGAATCGGCTGACGATTGCCTGGATTCCCTTGAAGGCCATGGGCGTCGCCAGCCCCAGAAGAATTCCAATGATCCCACCGGTGCCGGACAGCACAATTGTCTCGGTCAGAAACTGCACAGTGATATCATGCCGCTTGGCCCCCAGGGCTCGCCGGATACCGATTTCCCGAGTGCGTTCCGTGACGGTCGCCAGCATGATGTTCATGATGCCGATGCCGCCGACGATCAGACTGATTGCCGCGATCGACCCCAGCACCACGTTAAAGATGTCTCGAATCTGTTCGGCCTGTTTCAGCAGTTCCAGCGGAACGACGACGGAATAGTCGCGGTCGTCCTTGTGGTTTCGCTTCAGGCTTTCGCGGATCACGGCGGCCGTTTCGACAACTTTTTCCTGCGAAGCCACTCGCAGCGTGATCTGGCTCAACTCCCAATACTCGGAGCTGAACGATCCGGTCGTGCGGTCAATGTTCAGGTCCCCCATACGGACACGCATCGTGTCCAGCGGGATATAGATGTCATTCCGGTAATCCTGACCGGACATGCTGCCGCCGATGGCCGCACTGGCTTCGCGCGGCATTGTCACGCCCACGACAGTGTACAGCTTGTCGCCGACGCGAACGGACTGGCCAACGGGATCCTCGTACCTGAAAAGTTCCTGGGACGTCCCGGCCGCCAGCACAGCGACGTTTGCCTTGTCCTCGCAGTCCTTGTCGCTGATGAAACGTCCCTGCGCCATCTCCAGATGATTGATGTCCAGATAGTCGGCCGTGCAGCCCACAATGCGACAGTTCATTTCATGGGGACCGTGTCGCGACGACTTCGTCATTTCACGAATGGGGATCGCCTGGTCAATCGTCGGGATGGTGCCGGCCAGCAGGTCAAAGTCCCGGTGCAGCAGCCCATAACGCAGGACGAATCCGCCGCCGGCCGTATTGGTGCTGGTTTCTTTCGGAGGCTTCACACTGCGGACGATGATGTTGGTCGCACCCAGCTTTAGAACCTGATCCTGAGCCTGCTGGCTGGCTCCCTTCCCGATGGCCAGCATGGCAATCACCGAGAACACACCGAAGACAATGCCCAGCATCGTCAGCCCCGACCGCAGCTTGTGCAGCAGCAGGCTCTTCATCGCAAGCTGGATTGTACGAATCAGGTTCAGCATTGGTGTAGCAGACTGGAAAGAGAACGCATTTCCGAAAACCCCGCCAGGATTCCGTCAGGATACCCGTGATTCCGTGGACTATGCCGAAGACGACAGAGGCGCCGCCGGGAGTCGCGCGACTTCAGTGTCTGGCTGTCCGTATCATTTCCAGCGGCGAAAGTATCCGCAAAGCTCAGCCCTCTAGCCCGGAAAGATCCCTTCTCCGGCGACGACTCCGTCCCGCATGAAGATCCGTCGCTTGGCCAGTTCAGCGACCTGAGGTTCGTGAGTGACCATGATGATTGTTCTGCCTTCCGCATTAAGCTGAAGCAGAATCTCCATAATTTCCTTTTCAGTCGCGGAATCCAGATTTCCAGTGGGTTCGTCGGCCAGGATGATCTCCGGGTCGTTGACGAGCGCCCGGGCGATTGCCACACGCTGCTGCTGGCCGCCGGACAACTGAAACGGCCGATGGTCCAGCCGATCACCGAGCCCCACCAGGCTCGCCAGTTCTTCAATTCTCTGCCGATCCTTCGCGGACAGCGCCGGGTATCCGGATCGATAGTGCAGCGGCACTTCGATGTTTTCCACAACCGTGTACTGAGCGATCAGGTTATAGGATTGAAAAATGAACCCGATCATCTCGTTTCGGATGGAAGACAATTCGTCGTCCGTCATCGTCGACACTCCGCGTCCGCCGATGATGTACTCACCGTGAGTGGGACGGTCCAGCGCACCCAGAAGATTCAGCAGCGTGCTTTTGCCGCTTCCGGACGACCCCATGATGGCAACAAAGTCTCCCTTCGGAAACTTGATCGAAACGCCGTTCAGGGCCTTAACGACCACGGTGCCCAGGTCGTAATGCTTCTGGATGTTGACAACCTCAGCAGCCAGACCCGTGTCAACTTCGGATGAAGGCATCGTTTTTGCGATCATGGAACTGTTGACACTCTCGACGATTAGTGAATCACAGAAGAACCGACGATGATGCAGCGCAGGATCAGCGGTTGCGGTTTGCGAAAGACGTCTTCAATTCCTCCAGCGTAACCTTTCCGTCGCCGTTGGCATCGATCGTATCGAAGTTGCCCCGCATGTCGCTTTCGTCTTTGGTGATCGCTCCGTCTTTGTTCGCGTCAATGCGTTCGAACATGCTGTCGGGGCTGAAGCCGCCACCGCCACCTGGTCCACCACCTGGACCTCCGCCACCGCCTGGTCCGCCACGACCGGGGCCACCGGCTCCGGGTCCGCCACCTTCCGCTCTCGGTCCGCCAGGTCCGCCACCGGGAGGTCCTCCGGCGCCCGGGGCCGCCACAGGCCGCTGTCCGGACAGATCGGGCATCTGCGTACGAGGCCGATTGGCTTCCATTTCGCTGGTCAATCGCTGGGTCAGGTCGTTGATTTCCTTCGAGAAATGCGTGCGGGGATTCATGATGACCGATTCCCCTTCAGCAACTCCGTCCAGCACTTCCATGAACTCATCGTTGGCGTCGCCGATGCGGATGTCTCGCCGTTCCGCCTTGCCGTTCACAACCACGTAAGCGAAGAACTTGTCAGCGATCGCCAGAACAGCCTGCACCGGGATCTGCAGAACATCTTCTTTGCGATCATCAATGATGATCACCACTTCGGCGTTCATTCCCGGCTTCAGCTTCTTGACCAGATCCTTGCTGTCGGTGATTTCCACCTCGGCCTGGTATTCCTTCAGGTCCGTGTTCGGCCAGTTACCGGGAGCCGGAACGGACGAGACCGACTTCAGAATCCCGTGATACTGATCTGCCGGCAGAGCATCGATCCCGATTTCGACAGGCTGACCGATTCTCACGCGGCTGATGCGCGATTCGTGGATGCGAGCATCAATTTTCATGTTTTCGACGTCGGGCAGGTTGATAACGGCCTGGCGTTCGCGAACAGAAGCACCTTCTTCAATTACGACCGGTTCGCCGCGACCACTTTTCTGTGATGCGTAAACAACTTCGCCGGACTGCGGGGCGACCAGTCGGGACGCCTTGATCTGGCGAATTAGCCGGTCCAGCTTTTCGGTTTCCACTTCCAGCGTCAGCTTGGCGGCGTCATAGTCGGCATTCATCTGAGCCATCGCCGCTTCGCCTTCCAGAATGACTCGCTCCGTTTCCAGTCGCTTGTCTTTGGAAAGCTGTTCCAGTTCCGCCACGGTTCGCTCTTTGGTGAACACCTTCAGAACATTCAGTTCACCCTGCTTGACGTCCAGAAGGATCTGCTTCTGCTGCAGAGCGATTCGCTTCGATTCGACTTCGTTGACGTTCTTGTAGCCGCGGCGAGCCTGGTCGCGGACGTTTTCCAGGTCTTCCCGGGCCATCGCGACCTGTTCTTCCAACTGTTTAATATCGCCCAGAATCGTGTTTTCAGCCTGAACATATTCACCGTTGTCGGCGACGTACTTGGTCAGGTCCAGGTCCGCCAGTTTTTCCGCGAGTTGTGCGGCGGCCAGTAGACCCCGATTGGTTGATTCCTGAATTTCCCGCGCTTTGTCGGCTTTCTGCAGTGCGGCGTCGGCCGTTGTCACTGCGATTTGCTGCTGCCGTTCTTCGCTGACCAGTGTCGACGAATCCAGTTCACAGACGACGTCACCGGCGAGGTAGTCGCCCTTGCGGACCTTTCCCCGATCGGCAACCAGCAGTTCCGTGAACGGCCCCATCGTAATGGAGTAGGTCTTTTCCTTTCCGTCCGGGGAACGCACCAGCACCGTCTTTTCGGATTCTGAATCGGCATCGACGAATTCGACGACGCCCTCAAATTCGGCAACGACAGGCTCATTCACACGGCTGCCTTCCGGCACGAGTGAGATAATCGTCGTTGTACCTTCCACGCTGTTGCTCAGCGTTGCATTGCGAAGGCTGTCGACCGTGCCGTTTTCCGTGATCGTGATCCGAAACGGCCCTTTCTCGGCCCGGTGAACAATGAACTTCGAGTTCACCTCACCGGAACCGCCGCCGAAGAATCCAACGATCTTCGACCGGGACGAAGGCAGTGCCATTGCCCCGATAACGATGGCAACGACGAGCAACACGATGACTTTGACGAGTGTCTGGCCGGAGCGACGGGGCGCAGTGGATGCAGGTCTACGCATCAGCGGGTTCCTCGGGTGGTTGAGGGGCGAGAATCGGCAGATCGTCGGCGGGGTTTGCAGGCCTGGAAGGATCTTCAACGTCATCTACGGGAGGAACATCTTCCACTGCGGGAAGATTTTCATCTGCCGAAAAGCCGTCCTGATAGAACGGATCCATCCAGACTCCGCGGGGATCGATCTCCATGATACCCATATCCAGAAAGATGTTAAGCCGGTTTGTCTCGTAACTGACCCAGTCACTGACAAGTGAGTTCTGTGCCCGCAGAATTGACTGCAACGCGTTCAGGAGGTTAAAGGCACCGCCCTGACCGCCTCCACCGCCGCCGCCTCCACCGCCGCCGCCACCGACACCGCCGGCAGCACCACCGCCGCCGCCGCCCTGAGCACCCGCGGCTGCTCCGCTGGCCGCGGCAGTCAGCGACGCGTTGTCATAAAGTCGCGCCGCGTTTCGGACAGTCATGCGATCCGTTCTCAACCGTACACGTGCGACTTCCATAGCTCGGTAGTCGCTGCGAATGTCGTTTTTCACCTGGTCTTCGATCGCCATATATGTTCGTCGTGCCCGCTGGTAGGCGACCAGCGACGAAGTGTAGGCGTTGCGTTCATTGATCTGGTCGATCGGTGCCGTCCACTGCACTCCGGCCCTTAAGCTGGACCTGTTGCCGCGGAAATCGAATGGCTCCTGGCTCAGAAGCGGGTTCTGAGTCGTGGCGTTAAACACGACGTTCAGGTCGGATTCAAGCTGATTCGCCTGAATTTCCACCACGCGGCGCGCGTCCATGACGGCAGCCCGTGCATTCATCAGGTCGTGACGATTCTCCAGTCCGATGCGCACCGCCTCGGCCATCGCCGTTTTCGGATCCGGCGGCTCGGTCTGACCTGGCAGGATGAACTGGTTCAGAGCAATCACTTCGACTCGAAGGTTGACCTGGATCACCTGCAGCCCCGTCGACACTGTCAGAAGTTCTTCGCGCAGGCCGAGAACTGCGTTCCGAATCTCGGACGTCAGGTCGGCCAGCGTCCGATTTTCCGGCGGCTTCTGAGTTCCCAGACGTGTCAGACTGTTCCATCCGGCGGGAAGCTCCGACGTCGAGATCTTGCCGTCGCCGTTCATGTCAAGCTGTTCGAGGAATTCCTTTTCAGTCACAGGCTCCATGGCGGAAACCAGCAGATCGAGTTGCTCCGAGGCAACCTGGAAGTAGCGTGCGTTCAATTGATACAGCCGATAATCCTCGCTGACGTTTCTGATCAGCAGGGTCCGCTCATCCTCCGCGGCGAATGTGCGCTGTCCCGGATTTGTCGCCGACCAGTCCTCTTCCGTCGCCGCCAGAAGCTGGCGAACCGGAAGGAAGTCAGCAGCAACCTGCTTGATTCCATCCTCTTCCAACTGATCGCGGAGATCCTTCAGGCGATTCACGTAGTCGCGCAGCAATCCGTAATCGGGAGCGGCCGCTTCGACGGTAATGACGTCATCCTGCGGCGGAATCAGGTTTGCTCCAAAATCCTTCGCCAGTGTGCGGAAATTGTTTTGCGCCAAGCGCAGGCCGTCATCGATCAGCGTGAACTGATCCAGCAGCTTGCGGTCAAGCGACAGCGTAATATTCGGCGGCAGCCCCACTGTCATCTTGAAGTTGTCCAGCACGTTGTTCAGGACGACGTAGGCGCTGGCGACGGCGTTCTGCTGGCTGTTTCTCTGATCGATCAGCTGAGCGATCGTCAGACTGACAACCTGGGCCTGTTTGGATCGAATAATCTGCTGCGCCGCCGTGTTGAAGTCCACATCTTCGGTCAGTGATTCCAGCCGCTCAGCCTGCTCATCAGTCAGTTGCCCCGTCCACTTCAGGAATCCGTCACGGAACGACAGGTGATCAGCCAGATCATCGGGAATCTCAAATCCTTCCGGCAGCGCATCCAGCGGTTCGGAGACGATACTGGGAACGCGGTTGTCGATCGCCTGCTGGGCTTCGATCTGCTCTTCGATCTGTCGAATGTTGTTCTCGTTGTTGACGATCGTCTGTTGCTGTTGCAGCAGGTTTAGGTAGGCCGTCGTGATGTTGGTGAACAGGATTTGGCGGAATCGAGCCAGCGTGCGGGCCTGGTACAGAACATTTCGTTCCGCCTGAGTCAGCGCCGCCAGGACGACTTTCCGCCCGGCCTGAAACAACAGCGGCTGAATCGCGTTGAAGCTCAGAGTAGAAGCGGTGTTGCTGCCGCCGCCGGTGCCGAACAGCCACAGCGTGCTGTTTGTGATTTCGACGGCCAACTGGGCTCCGCTGGGAAGCAACTGGCTGATGCCAAAGTTGCTGTTCAGCGTTCCGTTGGTGTTTGCGGCTCCGAATGTGGAAACGCCCGTGTAGCCGACTCCCGGTTCCCGCCCGGCGCTGTTCAGATAGCGGACGCCGAACTGAAATCGCTCGAACGTCAACTGCAGCGCTGCCAGATACAGGTCCTCGATCGCCGTTTGGTACTCACGGCTGTGGATGTAGGAAAGTTCCAGCGTGTCCTGCAGCGTGGCATTTTCAATCACAACCTGGTCGTGACTGATCTGAGGCTGGCCGTTCGCGGCCATAACTCCGAACGGTTCCAGCCACTGCGGATTTTCAACGCTCAAGGCAGTGCCGAACTTGTGCCAGCTCTTGTAGCCGCGTTTGCCGTCCACGCAGTGCATGAATTCATGAGCGGCCGGATCGTCCGGCGGCAGCGGCTCACAATCCGGATCGTACGGGTCGAAGAATCGACTGCGGGAATCCGGGGTGATGTCGATTCGAGGCAACTGCCAGTGCGGGTCGGTCAGCTTTTGAGCGGTCGCCCGGTAGGTATCCTTGTTGGCCTGCTGTCGCCAGAAGCGTCGCGAACAACCGGTCAGATCTCCCGTCACCATGGCGGCGATCAGCAAATAGACGAGCGGGCGAGACAATCTGCTGCGTGGCGAGAATCGGGGCATCGTGCGTCTCCGTCGATCCGTTGATCGT
This sequence comes from Planctomycetaceae bacterium, assembly GCA_041398785.1. Taxonomy (NCBI): domain Bacteria; kingdom Pseudomonadati; phylum Planctomycetota; class Planctomycetia; order Planctomycetales; family Planctomycetaceae; species Planctomycetaceae bacterium. The sequence continues at coordinate 361,346 of JAWKUA010000002.1, forward strand.
TCTTCCTGACCGGACGTGGTAGTGATTGCAGGCAGATCTGTCCGACCTGCGGCTTTTGCCGGCAAATCGGATCAGTGGAATCGTGTTAATGGAATTGACAGTCTCGATTTCGACGAACGAGCAATCGCTACTCGAAGCAGAACCGCACGGCGCGTCAGCTTTCACACGGCCGCGACAATCGTTGCGAACCATCCCCTGCAACTGAGACGACCCGCACGTCTGATAGCGCCGGCATAACCCCACCGGCCGGTATTTTCCGGAAAACCCGAAAGCGGCAGCCGACGTCGAATACAGACCCATCTTGCTCCGCGGACAGCACTTCCGGTAAAACGTCGCGCAGAATCTGCCTGTTTTCAACGCCCGTCGACGGCGAAGTCGACTGAATGGAGTCTGTGTGGCATGGAAGCCCTCAAGTTCCGCATCAAAACAGCATTGCCGGCCGGCATCGTTCGGCTGTTGGAAGGAACGCTGCTGGCTGTTGTGCTGGGGCAGATCCTGGCCGTATGGGTCTCAACCTGCGGAACATCGCCGTCCGCGACCCTGGCCGCTTTTGCCGCGGCTGGTCTGAGCGGCTTCGCATGCCGCCGCATGACCGGACGACTGCGGGCACCACACCGTTCCCCGGTGCGGACGATCGCGCTTTGCGCAATCGTTTGCGGACTGTCGTGGGGACTTCCGGATTTGACGGAACGCCTGTTGTCGCTGGGTGCGGCGATTGCGATTCCTGGCGGTGAGTTTTCCGGATATCCGGCATTTCTCGTTTCGGCAATCGCCGCCGTCGGACTGTTTATCGCCGCCGCCACACTGACGCGTCCGCCGGAAGGTGAGGAGTCGTCTACGGCCTTTCTGCTGGGCCACGGGATCGGATTCACGGCCGTCATTTCGCATGCCGCCTGGTCGACGCCGATCTCAGCAACGGTTGTCTCCGTCGCCGTTCTTTGCGTGGGAATTCGACTGCTCACCGGCGAATCGTCAGCCCGTCAACCGGCGTCAGCGACCGCGCGGCGGATCGGTATGGCCGAAATGGGAGCGATCGGATCAGGACTGCTGCTGGTCGCTTCATTCCGGCTGCTGACGCTGCTGATGCCGGGTCACGCAAATCTGATGATCGTTGCCGCCGCGGAACTTAGTTGGCTGCTGGCACTGGCATCGCTGCCGGTGATGCAGCGTCTGGTTCCAACGCGGCTCCGGAGTTCCCTGAGCATCGTCTTGCTGGGCTGCGTTCCTCTGGCATTTCCCTGGTTGCTGAATCTGAACTTTCAACTGACGGCGTTAACCGACTCGGTCTGGCGACTGACGCTGGCTCGTTCGGCCCAACTGGCGATCCTGTCGTGGCTGGCCATTTCCGCCGCGAACACCGCCGGGACTGCCGTTCTGTCTCCGATGCGCCGAATTCCGTGGATCTGCGGCGGGTGCGTACTGGCTCTGCTGCTGATCAGTGCCGGCGTTTCCAGCCAGGGACTTCTGGCCGGCGGCCTGGTCGTCGTTGGGATTCCGCTGCTGGCCTGGATTCTGACTTGGAGGAATCTCCCGGCACCATCGACCGTTCACGACGCAATCGAAACGCTGGCACTGCCACGGCTGCGCGGACGACGGTTCTGCGGCGATTCGCGATGCCCCTCGGCGCCGCCGCGTCCGTTGCGCTCGCGGTACTGACGCCGCTGGATCAGGCTGCTCCAGCGAGGCTTCTGTTCAGCAGCCGATCGTTTCAGGCGCTGCGGCTGGGTATGGATCGTGACCTGATTCCCGCCGCCGATTCGGCCCGACTGCTGAGTTCCACTGAAACAACAGCCGGCGTGCTGAGTGTCTGGAGCCTGGCGGGGAACCTGGTGGAACTGCGACGAAACGGACTTCCCTGCGGCATTGTCAGTACCGATACGCTGACAACGCCGCAGCCCGTTCCAGAAGTCGCCACGGCCGTGCTGGGGCTGACCATCCATCCTTCGCCGGGCAGTGCCCTGATACTCGGAGACGACGCCGGACTGAATCTGCGAACGTGTTGTGACTTCCCCGTTCACACGATCGTTGCGGTGCGTGAGGACCCCGCCGCCACGGCCTTTGCCAGCCAATTTGTCTGGCCGGCACTGCCGATCATGCCCGGTCAGGACGATCGCGTCCGGTTCCTGAACGGTCCGGCGGCATTGGCCATGCGACGACACAGTGACCAGCGATTTGACGTCGTGATTACCGGCACGGCCAATCCGTTTTCGAAGGCGTCCCAGCCACAATTGACTCAGGATTTCTATCGATCCGTCGCCGCGCGCCTGACGACGGACGGTGTGCTGAGCCAGAGATTTCAGCAATACGATCTGGGAGCCGAGCCGCTGGTCACGCTGCTCTCAACGGCGTCGACGGTGTTCTCAAAGGTCGCCGCAATCCAGGTGGCTCCCGGCGAAATTGTCCTGGTGGCGACCAACTCGCAAACACCGCTGCTGGACGCCGGATTCCTGGCACGACTTGAAAAAGACCACGTTCGCCGCGAACTGGGACGAAGCGGCTGGGACTGGGCACAACTGGCGGGCCTGCCGATCATCGACGCTCAGGATCCGATTGGACTGTTCGATCACGAGACTCCGCGGCCTCCCGTCCGAAGCGGCAGCGGTCAGTTTGTGTTTGGACTCCCGTGGGACGCGGAACGCTGGGGAGACAAAGCCGGCGAACTCCGAGACATGTTCGCTCCTCATCAGATGCGGATCGCGGAAGCCACACCCGGCGGACCGCAGCACGACGAGTTTCGACGCCGGATCAGTGCTGTGGCTCAGCAGTCGGAGATCCTTGCGAACTTTCCGGATCAGCCGTGGCCGTACCGGAATTCGCTCAAGATGGAGATGCTCCGCAACCCGCGGCCACCCCGGGAAATCGTTCGCGACGGCCAGATTCGTCAGGTTCCCGATCCGGCCGACGAATTCCGCAAGAACTATTTCATTGCACTCGGCGAGGCCCTGAGTTCGGTCGGCCAGAAGCAGGGTGTCACCGAGGCGATGGCTGCCATCAATCGGTTCACGCTGCAATACGAACCGCTGATTTCGCACTTCGCGCACCACGAGCTGGTCAGGCTGCATGAGCTTGCCAGCCACCCGGCTCCCGATGAGGAACTCGCTCACCGGCTGCACACGGTGTATTTCCACGAACCCGGTGACCATTCCGTCCGGCACATCGCCGCCGCGATTGACTCGCTGCTGCAGGCTCCGGATCAGTCGCTCACTCCGGGACAGCGCTTCGACCATCTGAATGCGATGCTGCAGGAACTCATTCAGCGATGGCAGACACGGACGCAATACGAACCGAAGTCCGCAGTCGTCGTGCAGAACGACGTCGACAACTGCGTACAGGCCGCCAATCGTGCTCTGGACGAACTCGAACACCTGGCGACCGAAGTCGGCGTTTCGCGGACCGAGTTCCTGGCGCGACGCCGATACGTCAACAGCTTTCTGATCTCGCCGCTGCGAAACTATCGCGATGAAATCGTGTCGCACCGCATCAAGGCCAGCTACTCCGATCTTGCATCAGATGCCGATGCCGGTGAGACGACTGTTGGTCCCGGCGAGCTGCCTCTATTGATGAACCCTGCCGACGTGTCAACAAACTGAACTCACGGCCGACCGGCTGTGAATCGTCCGCCTTCTCGCTCCTGATCCGCCCGCAACAGAGAATGCCGATGCGAATTCCCGGCGATGAGTGGATTTCGGACTGGAACGCGGCGGCGGACCGCGAGAGATCGCTGTGCGTGGCGTGGCTGATGAATCCCGGCGACCCGCCTCGCCAAAACGTCCGGCTCACGGTCTGCGGCACTCTGGTTTCCGAGACCACCGGTGTGGCGGACGATGAACAATCCGACGTGATTCCCTGCGTCCTGATTCCGCGGCTGATGAACGCACACACGCACCTGGAGTTTTCAGACCTCCGGAAGCCTCTGCAACCGGCGGAACCGTTCACGGACTGGATCCGGGCCGTCATTCACTACCGACGCGACCACGCACCGGACGGTGTCAGCGGCATCCGCCGTGGACTGGGGGAATGCGCCCGGAACGGCACGTCGTTCGTCGGTGAGATCACAACGACGGCAGAATCGGAAGCCGCTTATCATTCGGAAGCCGGCGTCGACGTGCTCAGCTTTCGGGAACTGATTGGATTTCTGCCGGAACAGATTGATTCGCAGCTAGCCGCTGCCTCAGCACACCTGGCGAAGGACGCGGAGCCTGGCATTTCGCGAGGTCTGAGTCCCCACGCACCGTACAGCGTCCATCCGGACTTGTTCGCCGCCGCAGTTGAACTCGCCGCACTGCATGACGTTCCCGTTGCGATGCACCTGGCGGAAACTCGGGATGAACTGCAACTGCTGCAAAACGGCACCGGGCGATTCGTCGACTTTCTCAGGGAACTGGGAATCTGGCGACCCGATGTCATCGCAGCGGATTCAGCACCGCTGCGATACCTGGAAAAGCTGTCGCACCTGCGCGCGAGTCTGGTGGTTCACGGCAACCATCTGAGCGACAACGAACTTCGGTTTCTTTGCCGAAATCCACACGTGGCGACGGTGTACTGCCCGCGAACACACGGCTATTTCGGCCACACGCTTCATCCCTGGAAGAAGCTCGTGGCCGGCGGAGCCACCGTGCTGATCGGCACCGACAGCCGCGCTTCCAATCCGGATCTGAGTCTCTGGAAGGAACTGCAGCATCTGGCGCGACTGCCGGACACGCTTCCCTGGCCGCGACTGCTGCAACTGGCCACCACAGTTCCGTCCGCAGCGCTTCAACGGAATCACCAGCCGCTGCGCGCCGGCAATCCGGCGGACGGAGTCCTGATCGCCTGTGAAGCGGATTCCGAGGGGCAATTGAACTCCGCTCTGGCTGAGCCATCTTCGCAGCCGATCGCTGTGTTGTGTCACGGCACGCTGACGTCGTCGGCATGAAACACGTTGATTCAGAAATCTCGCGATGCGATCGCCTGGCAGCCGCCTTTGATCGGACTTCCGCAGGCTGGTAGTCTTCGCGGAAAATCCACGTTCAGGACGGCAAAGCGATCATCATGAAGACAGCCATCGTTACCGGAGCAGGCTCGGGCATCGGGCGAGCCGTTTCGCTCGCGTTCCTGGCCGAAGGATACCGTGTCGTACTTGCCGGCCGTCGACAGGATGCACTTCAGGAAACCGCCGAGCTGGCGGGTGATGCCGCTGGCTCCGCTGTCGTGGTTCCGACCGATGTCCGCGACGCGTCGTTTGTTGCCCGTCTCTTCGACACCGTCGCGGAACGTTTCGGACGGTTGGATGTTCTGTTCAACAACGCGGGTGTCGGAGCACCGGCCGTAGAGCTCACGGAACTGACCCTGGAACAGTGGCAGGCAGTGGTCGACGTGAATCTGACCGGCATGTTCCTGTGTACTCAGCACGCGTTCCGCATGATGAAGGAACAGCGGCCGCAGGGCGGACGGATCATCAACAACGGATCGATCTCCGCCGACAGACCACGGCCGAATTCGGCACCGTATACCGCCACGAAACACGCTGTCACAGGACTGTCCAAGTCGACTCAACTGGACGGACGGAAATACAATATCGCCTGCAGCCAGATCGACATCGGCAACGCCGCCACGACGCTGACTGAGAAAATGAAGGACGGAGTTCCGCAGGCAGACGGATCGGTTGCCGTCGAACCCACGATGAGTGCGGTCGACGTTGCCAGAGCCGTCGTCTACATGGCAGGACTGCCGCTGTCAGCCAACGTTCCGTTCATGACCGTGATGGCAACGACAATGCCGCTGATCGGACGCGGATAGGAGTCTCGGAGTGTCAGAGCTGCCCGCGAAAGGATCTGAACGTCAATTCTACCGCGTAACGTTTCCCGTCGTGGAACGACCGTGGTTTCAGATCGACGGACGCAGGTACGAAGTCATCGACGTGTCGGAATACGGTGTGAAGTTCCTCCATTCCAACTCCGAGAGTTTCTCACCAGGCAGGGCAGTGCAGGGCACAATTCTCTTCCACGACGGAACCAGCAGCGCCGTTTCAGGCAACGTCCTGCGAACTCTGAACCTGCGCCATGTCAGCGAATGCATCGTTCAACTGACAACGGGTGTCCCGCTGAGTCAGATCACCGCACAGCAAAGGTATCTGAAGCAGAAGTTCCCCGGCAGAAAGCAGTGACGCTCAGGCAAAGGACGCCGAGTGGCTCGATTTCAGGGCTCCTGCTTGGGAACGCCTCGTCTGCGATGTCCCGCTCGCTTCGCCGCGCTCTGCCAGGCACCGGTTGCGTATCCGGATCCATCGAATCGCGCCCGACAAACGACTGGCCTGCGATTGTCCGATCAGTGCTGCACGACCTTCTTCAGCACGACAACGGCTCCGGCAAGGATGATCGCGTTGGGAACCCACATCGACCACCACGGTTCGATCGTGCCGGTCTTCGAAAGATTCCCCATCAGAAACATCACGGGATAATAAACCAGCAGGATCGGCAGAAAACACATGATGAAGCTGGTAATGAACTGGCGGCGAGCCTGATACACAGCAAACGGACCTCCCAGCAGCGTAAAGAACAGGCAACTGCCCGCCATCGCAAAGCGGCCATGGATCTCCGTTCGAATCCGGCGCTGCATAAACGTCTGAGACCGCTCCTGCGTTGCGAAAGACTCAAGCTGCTGCCCCATCAACTGTTCGAAGTCACCCGTCATCAGCAGCATGGCTGCCTGCTGCCGCTGTTGTTGCCGGCTGGTCAGAATGTCGTCAAATAACTTTTCAAGTTCTTCGCGAAGCGTCGTCACGGTCATGTGCCGGGCACTCACGCGGCCAAGTTCTTCCTTCATGTCGAACGTGTGCTCGTACTCTTCCCAGCTACCGCCGATATCCCGGCCGGGAATGCTCAGATTCGCGTGCAGCATCCTGATCCGGCCCTTGCGGTTCTTTACATCGAAGCCGATTTCCGCGGCTCTGGCCGTCACCGTGATCTGCTGGTGATCTCTGTTGCGGTAGCGAAACGTCGGTTCGATCAGAATCCGATCCCGAACGTCGTGAACTGTGATCGAAAAGCCGTCTTCCGGATCGCTGATGTAGTGCTGAGACGCCAGCATATCCAGGAAGATGTCCTCCATCGCCTGAGTCACCACGCGTTCGATGTTCGTGACGGCCCACGGAATTGCGTTGTTGGTCAGCCCGAACGATGCCAGCGTCAGAACCGCTCCCAGCAGGAACGCCGGAGCCAGCAGTCGAATCGGATTGACTCCCGCCGCCTTGGCCGCCGTGATTTCCAGATCTCCGGCCAGCCGCCCGTAAACGACGGTCACGGCCAGCAGCAGCGTCGCGGGAATCGTAAACGGCAGCATACTGGGAACGACATACGGCGCAATCTGAATGATCTGCAGCGGCCCCAGACCGCGTTCCGTCGCCTCCCGCAGCAGCCCGACAAAGACCAGCATCACCGTTAGTGCGATCACCAGCAGGCTGAACACGCGCAGCAATTCAGCCAGAATGTACCGCTGCAGCAGCTTCATGCGTCGCCGCCTCCGTGCACCAACGAAAATCCTCCTGCAAAAATGCCGGTTTTTCGGCGTCTCGCATTGCCAACGACCGCAGATTACGTGCCCTGACCGATGCCAACAACATCAGTTTTGTGCCGCAAACCGCCGGTCGCTGGCCGTCCGCCGGACTTCGGATTTACCTGATCCGGGCATCGCTGTTATTTTCCGGACTGCATACGACGTCGATTCCACGGATGGAAAGCATGCCGGATATGATCACTACAAAGTCGCTCACCGCTGCCTGCCTGCTGTTCGCGGGATTCCTGATTGGCTGCGACCATTCGGATTCAGACGCCTCGACATCCGCCGACGCTGACAGCGCCTTGCTGGACGAACTTCTGGGAAGCCCGGACACAGCATCTGAATCCGGCAGCGAAACGGCAGGAAAACCCAACCCGGCAACTCCCGTCACACTCACCGCGCGGGGAGAACGGCTGGAGCTTCGGTTGCAGCCCGGCGACCGGTTTCCGCTGATTAAGACGATCGAACAGACCCTGATCCAGAAGTCGGAAGCCTATCCGGCGATGGCTCGCACCAGACTGGAACTCAGCATGGCGATCGACGTGCGCGAAGTCCGGCCCGACGCGATCCTGATGTCGGTCAGCTATTCACGCATCGGGTATTCGCACGACATCAATGGTCAGCGGATCGTCTTCGATTCCGACACGCATCAGGGCCGGGTTCCGGACGACGTGATTCCCTACGCCGGGATGGTCGGCAACGGCTTTTCATTCTGGCTGGGCCGGGACAACAGGATCCGCGAACTTGTGGATTACGATGCCTTTCTGGAACGCTGCGTCCGGCATGTGCCGATTGAACGGCGACAGTCGCTGCTGGCCGAAATCTCGACGCGATTCGGCGACGACGGAGTTGCCAATTTCGTGGACGACACCATCGGCCTGCTGCCGTACAACACCGACGTCGACGCGGACTCCGCAACGCGGGTCGTCACCGGCGACGTGTGGACTCGCGAACGCCGACTCATGCAGCCCGTGCCCATTTACCTGACTTCCACCTATCGGCTCGTGTCGCTCGACGATGACACCGCCGAAATCGATATCACCGGCCGAATCGCGTCGGGAGAAACCTATCGTGACGTTAACTCCCAACAGAAGTCGGGAGTCAGGATTCTTGGCGGTCAGAGCATCGGAAGCTGCATCGTCGACCGGGCGACAGGACTTCCGCTGGAACTGAACCGCACACGCTTCCTGAACATGGAAGTCACCACGGAAGACAACGAACGCGTCACGCAGGACAAGCAGATCGTGACCACCATCCGCGCGTTCCCGCAGGCAAGAGGCCCCGTCGTGCAGAATGCGCAGCCGGCAGACAGCCGCCAAATGTCCGGCTCACAGCCAGCGACACCGGGCCAGCCGATTTCCTCAGTGCGACTCGGGACCGAAATCCAGCCGGTGTCGGCGGCCGACGTATCCGGCCAATCGCAGAACGCCACCGCGATCCCGACGACTTCCGACGGCACCGCACAAGCTGTCTACCCGCAGTAAATCCGCTCGCCGAACGCAACCGTTTGGCCTGCGTGATCGCGTGATGACGGTCGAATGGCGTAGTTGCCGTCTGTCTCGGCGCGATTGAGCTGCGGTTCAGAACACGACCATCACCCACGCGGAGAGCAGGCCAGGAGGCGCCGAAACGTTTGGAATTGCCTGGGGTCGTTTGGTACCATCAGCGTTCCCGCCTTACCGCTTCCGCGTTCCCGCATCGCTGGGGACAAACCCCTGCCGCGTGTTTCATCCATGACCGGTTTTCGAATCATCCTGGCTGCACTGCCGGTTTTGGCGTTTCATGCCGCAGTGAGCGCCGCGGAACCAGTCGATTTCGTGAACGACCTGCAGCCGGTGCTGACGAAGTTCGGATGCAATTCCGGACCATGCCACGGGAAAGCCAGAGGGCAGGGAGGGTTTCAGCTTTCCCTGCTGGGCTTTGATCCGGATGCTGACTACGAAGCAATCGTTAAGGAAGGACGAGGTCGGCGGATATTCCCGGCGTCCCCGGAACAAAGCCTGTTCGTCCTGAAGCCGGTTGCTGCGACACCTCACGGCGGAGGCCGCCGGTTTGAAGTCGGCAGTCCCGAACATGAACTCTTCCTGAACTGGGTCCGACAGGGATCACCGCGACAGATCACCGATGCGGCGAAACTGACTTCGATCACCGTCGAACCGACTTCCGCCGTGATGGCGACCGGCGACACCGTTTCCCTTGTCGTCACCGGTCATTACGACGACGGCAGCACGCGGGATGTGACGCGGCTGACGTCGTTTCAGTCGAACGAAGCTCCGATTGCATCCGTTGACGATTCCGGTCTGACAACGGCCGGCATCGTCACAGGCGAAGCAGCCGTCATGGCGCGCTACATGTACCAGATGGCCGTCTGCACAGTCACGGTGCCCCTGCCGGGCGACGTCCCCGCCGACGTTTACGCCCGCCTGCCGCGAAACAACTTCATCGACGATCATGTCTGGAACAAACTGGAAACGCTGAGAATCACGCCCTCCGAAACGTGCGAAGATCATACGTTTCTGCGTCGAGCCACCACGGACATCTGCGGACGCATTCCGACTCCGGACGAAGTGACAGCGTTCCTGGCCGACGAATCCCCGGACAAGCGTCCGAAGCTTGTCGACCGGCTGCTGGAAGAACCTGACTTCGCAGATCACTGGGCCAACAAATGGGTCGACCTGCTGCGGCCGAATCCGTACCGAGTCGGCATCAAGGCCGTTCTGAATTACGACGACTGGATCCGTCGGTCGTTTCATGAACGAAAGCCGTGGGACCAGTTCGTCCGGGAACTCATCACGGCCGAAGGCAGCACGTTTCGTAACGGGGCGGTCACGATGTTCCGCGATCGGCGTTCACCCGACGAACTGACGACGCTGGTCAGCCAATTATTCATCGGCGTGCGTCTGGAGTGTGCAAAGTGCCATCACCATCCGTTTGAAGTCTGGGGCCAGGACGACTTTTACAGCTTCGCGGCGTACTTCGCGAAACTGGATCGCAAGGGTACGGGCGTGTCGCCGCCGATTTCAGGTTCCGAAGAGTTTTTCTTCGCCGGATCGAAGGGCAGCGTAAAACATCCTCTGACGAATCAGGTGATGACGCCGCGTCCGCTGTTCGGTGAAGCCGCTGCACCTGACGCCGTCGACGATCCGCGCGAGGTGCTGGCCGACTGGATCACCTCACCGCAGAATCATCTGTTCGCGCAGGTCATGGCCAATCGCGTCTGGGCGGACATGATGGGGCGCGGCCTGGTCGACCCCGTCGATGACTTCCGTGCCACGAATCCTCCCGCGAATGCGCCGCTGCTGGAAGATCTGGGTAATGCCTTTCGCGACTCAGGATTTTCGCTCACGGAGCTGATTCGCGTCATTGCCAATTCGCACGTCTATCAGCTCAGTTCGCTGCCCGGCGAACGCAACATCGCCGACACGCGGAACTATTCCCGCCATTACCGGCATCGGCTGCGAGCGGAAGTGCTGCTGGACGGCGTCGCACAGGTGACCGGCATTCCGCAGGAATTCGATGCCATGCCGCCGGAATCGACGGCCAAACAAATCTGGACGCACCGCACGGCGTCGCTGTTTCTGGACACCTTCGGACGCCCCGACCCGAATCAGGATCCGCCCTGCGAACGCACCACGGATTCCACCGTCGTTCAACGGCTGCATCTGATGAACAGCGAACAACTTCACGGCCAGATCTCCAGCGATGCGTGCCGAGCCGCAAAGCTGGCGGAATCAGAAGAGTCACCCGACGAAATCACCGTCTTTCTGTATCATCTCATCTACGGACGAAACCCGACCGACGACGAACGGAACACCTGCGTCTGTCTGTTTGAAGCCGATGGTGCCAATCGACGCAACGTGATCGAAGACCTGATGTGGGCAATGTTGAATACTCCGGAGTTCGTGATTCAGGACTAGCATGTTTAACCGCGACCCTTGGGGAGCGCTTTGCTCACGGCGTTACACGACTACAGAAAACTCTCAGCGAAATTCACCGAGTTGCAAGGATCAAGAGCCTGGGACCGAACGCATCCGCTAAAGCACCGCGCTCGCCAGGGCTCGCGGTTAAACTGGAGAGTACTCCTATGAAACCTAACAACTGCCAGGGCATCTCCCGCCGAGACAGCATCGCGCTCGGAATCGGTTCCCTGTTCGGCTCCGGACTTGTCGGTAGCCTGCGGGCTCGGGGCGAATCGGAACGACACGGCGCGGGTCCGAAGCGCGTGGCGGAACGCTGCATCCTGATCTGGATGGATGGCGGACCCACGCACTTCGAAACGTTTGACCCGAAACCGGATGCCCCGGCGGAATATCGCGGCGAGTTCACTCACATCGATACGGCAGTTCCCGGTGTCGTGTTTTCGGAACACATGACGAAGCTGGCCGCGTCGCTGAACGACTTCGCCATGATCCGCTCCATTCGTCACGACCAGGGCAATCACGGAGCCGGCAATCACTACATGATGACGGGAGCACCGCCGCGAATTCCGGTGGGATGCGGTGCGTTCGTCAGCTTTCATCCCAGCCTGGGCTCCGTGGTCGCAAAGGAACTCGGAAAGGAAAACGGGCTGCCGCCGTACTTCAGTATGCCGCAGATGTCCCGGTCCGGCGGGCCGAACTTTCTGGGAGCACGCTACGCTCCGTTTGTCGTACCCGATGATCCGAACAGCGGCAGCTTCCGGGTTCGCGACGTGGCGCTGCCGAAAAGCCTGACCGAAGCGAGATTCGATTCGCGCACCGATCTGCGGTCATCCATTGATCGCATGGTCCGCCTGAACCACGAAGCGGCGGCCGATCCCGTTGCCGGAGTCGACGAGTACTATCGTCAGGGCTATGACCTGGTGACGTCGCCGAAAGCGCAGGAAGCATTCGACATCGGCCGCGAACCGGACGACGTGCGGGAACGTTACGGTCGCGACTCTTTCGGCCAGCGCTGCCTGCTCGCTCGCCGACTGATTGAAGGCGGAGTTCCCTTCGTCACTGTCTACGACGGCGGCTGGGATCACCATCGCGACATCTTCAACGCGTTGCGAAAGCGGCTGCCGAAGTGGGACAATTCCGTCGCTACGCTGATTCAGGATTTGAAGGAACGCGGGCTGCTGGATTCCACGCTGGTTGTTGCGCTGGGTGAGTTTGGCCGAACACCGAAGATTTCGACGCTCAGCGGCGAAAGTACGCCGGGCCGCGATCACTGGGCCAACGCAATGTCCGTCCTGATGGCCGGCGGAGGAACGCCGGGCGGAACCGTCGTCGGTGCCACGGATCGAAAGGGCTTCTCCGCCATCGACCGCGTTCTGTCACCGGAGAATTTTGTGTCCACAATCTATCACAAGCTGGGCATCGATCCGGGCAAGGTGCTTTACACGCCGGAAGGCCGACCGACGCATCTGGTCAGCGATCCGACGGTCATCAGCGAACTTGTGTAACGACAACGCGACGTCACTCCCGCGTCCCCGTCATTCCCGCGCAGGCGGGAACCCAGCAAGCAGATCCCTCCGTCATTCCCGCGCAGGCGGGAACCCAGCGAGCGCATCCCACCCGTCATTCCCGCGCACGCGGGAACCCAGCATCCGGCGCACTGGGTTCCCACATGCGCGGGCATGACGGAGTGGTGCATGCTGCGAAAGCAGACTATTCACTCAGTCGGTGCAGCAGCTTCCAGTCGCTTCAGCAGCAGCTTCACGCGGGACTGTTCCGGATTTTCGGGATCATCAGCGACGCGCAGCGATTCCACCGCCGCATCGGTGTGGCCCATCCGCAATTGCGTCATTGCCTGGTTCATTTGAGCCGGGAAACGCCACTTGCCGTCCGGGTACGAACGCAGGTAATTGCTCAGCGTGGTTGCGGCCGCACTGTCTTCGTGACGGTTGATCTGCACAATGGCCGTCCAGTACAGGGTGTCGCCCGTTGCGCTTTGATTAACCTCCCGAATCATGGGGGGAAACGGAATCTGAATGATTTCCGGTCCCGCATATCCCTGGCGCCGGGCCTCGTCCGGAACGCGGACGAGCAGTTGTTCCTGAGTACTGGCGATGCGAATCTGCTGCAATTGCTGGATCAGATCGAGATCGTTGCTGCCGGAAATCTGAAGAATGCGTGTCTGCTTCAGTCGGCCGGATGGCTTTCCAAATCGCTCTTCCGTGCTGCGACTGGGCAGCGTCCGTTCGAATTCCTCAATCAGGCGGGCTTCCATCAACTCCTTCTTCTCGTCGTCACTCAACTGCTCCGGGATGCTGGTCAGTTCTTCCCCGCTTTGCACGGACGTTTCCGTATCCCGCTCAAACGGTGCTTCGAACGGGCGCATCAGGTCGGTGTATTCAGCGAGCTGGTCTTCTGTCAGAGACCCGGACGCGGCCGACCGTTCATCCGGGTACTGCCAGATGGAAATCTGGTCGGCCGTAAAGAATCCCTCGCCGCGACCGGAAATGCGTTCCACCAGAGGTCGAATTTCTGAAGTCCCGCCTGTCAGCTCTTCAAACAGAATCGCGGAATCTTCCGCCGCCAGGTGTTCCTGAAGGACGAGCATTCGGGGAGCAAATGCCGATGTCTGGGCGACAATCTGGACCTGAAGATTCTTCCAGCGTTCGCTGTCAACCAGCCGCTCCAGACCGGCGGGCGTCTGCAGGATCGCGTCGATTCCGTCACTATCGACGGACGGAACGGCTGTGCCTGTGGCCGCGTCAAACAACAGGACGCTGTCGTCGATCATCGCCGCAATCAGCCAGTCGGCCGATTCGACCACGTCGGCCGGATCCTGTGAAGCGGGATCGCCGGAGGGACGCAGGATGGCGGCATCAATCTGCCGCTGCCGCAGCAGTTCGGCAAAGATCCACGCGCGGTCTTCGGCGGTACCGCGACCCGTCAGCAGAACGTCAAACAATCCCAGCGGCACGCGTTTCTCGTCGGCGGCTATCAGGCTGACGTTACCGGCCAGCCACTGAAAGATCCCCGCGACGCGAGCCGCCTCCGTGCGCGAATCGGACGGCAGTGTCACATCGATCTGTTCCGTCAGCGCGTCCGAAAGTGTTCGCAACAGCAGCGCGTCGCGAACGTAAACGGCATCGCTGGGTGTATATCGACCGGCCGTCACCTGCCGCCTGGAATCCGGGTCCAGCATCGCCAGAGTCTTTTCGCCGACGGTCATCGCACTGACTTCATCCGCAGTGCAGGAAGCCAGCCATGCATTCAATCCGTTCACCGCACGATCGCGGCGAGTCAATGTGTCGAAGTTCTCAGGCTGCAGACGCCGAATCGCGCTGGACAGCTTCTTGCGGCATTTTTCCGCTTCCGTTTCCTGCCCGGCCGCTGAGGCAGTTGCAGCGGACTCCGACGGAGACTCCTCCGTCGCGCCGTCGCACCCGACAAACAGCATGGACACAAACAGCAGCGATGGCAGCACTCTGTGAACTGAACAACTCACGTTGACCTCGTCTGAGCATCTGACTCTTCAAACCCGATCACAGCGGCCCGCAGCATGGATAGCTGACTCAGCAACGTCTCCAGGCTGCTTAACTCCACCATGTTTGGACCGTCACTGGCAGCGTTGTCGGGATCCGGATGAGTTTCCAGGAACACCGCATCTGCTCCGGCCGCCACAGCCGCGCGAGCCAGTGTCGGAACCATCTCCCGCTGTCCTCCCGTCGTGGCGCCGCCCGGAAGCTGAACGCTGTGAGTCGCATCGTACACCACCGGCACGCCGAACGATTTCATGATCGGAATGCAGCGAAAATCGTTCACCAGCCGACCGTAGCCAAACGTCGTCCCGCGTTCCGTCAGCATGATGCTGCGCAGACCACGATCCTCACACTTGCGTACGGCGTGGACGACGTCTTCGGGGGCGACAAACTGCGGTTTCTTGACATTCACGCAGATATTCCGAGCCACCGCCGCATCCGCCGCCGCGACGATCAGGTCCGTCTGCCGAGCCAGAAACGCGGGAATCTGCAGAATGGAACAGACTTCGGCACACGGAGCCGCCTGAGCCGCTTCGTGGATGTCGGTCGTGGTCGGCAGGCCGGTCGCCTGAGTCACCTTCTCCAGCATCCGCAACCCGTCTTCCAGACCCGGCCCGCGGTAACTGTTCACGCTGGTGCGGTTGGCCTTGTCGAAGCTGGACTTAAACACAATCTGCCAGCCCAGCCGATTCCGCAGCCCCGCCAGATGCTCGGCCACCCGCATAACCATCGACTCAGATTCCATCACACACGGCCCGGCGATGAACAACAGCGGCTGGCCCGTGCCGACGCGGTAGTTCCTGATTTCAACAAACCGTTTTTCCATCACCGACGTACTCTATTGAGATCGCTGTTGTTTTTCGCAGCATTCGGAGGACCGCCAAATGGAACCAAGTGCAGGCACACCAGGCTTCTCTGAGATCCCTGTGGCGTCTGATCTTCGCCGATTCCCGCCTGCACGCAACTCTGTACAAAGTACCGAAGCCTGCGGGTTCCTTGGTTTTCAGTTTGCCATGACCCAGGTGGGCGCGGGCGCGGCAGTCGATCCGATTCCAAGATCCCTTCGGATCGTTTTCCGGAGCGCGCTCACCGCGGCCTGGATACTTTTCGGCATAGCGATGCTTCTCCCAATACGTGCTGATGCACAATTCGTTCCAGGCGCAGTCGGATACCTCGGCACCCTCCTCTTGTTCTGGATCCCATGCGTCTTTCCGTTCGCGTGCTGCAATCTGCTGATGGTTTCCACACCGTTCGTCGGACTTGAGTACTTCTTTTCGAATCGAGCCGGCGGATTCTATGCCGTCTTTCTGACAGTCTGCACCGTGTGGGTAACGCCACATGCATACTGGATACTGCATCCGATCGGAGCCGGTGGCGTCTGCTGGGTCATTAGCTTCCACTTCGCAAGCGGTGCATTCCTCGCGCCATTCCTGTACCGGCGATACTTCTGCTATTCGTGACGCGTCGACCGGAAACAGGACGTCGGGCAGCTCCGAATCCTTCTTGGGGCTTCGGCACACAGGTTCCAGTACAGGTGTCACCCAGCGAGCTTCCTCGGCAAGTGGGTTAACGCGGCATCTGTGACAGGCCGACCCGCACGGCGGTCCGCTGGCCAATGCTCGTGAAGTCCAGCAGCCGAATGCCGGCACGAATGGACTGTGCTTCCGCTCGGGCGTTGACGCTCGACAGAATTCGGTTGATTGCGTCCACGTCCTCGTCGCTGATCCAGCCCCCCATGAGAATCTCAATGGCGCGGGGCGCAGTACGCCGGTTCTGGTCAGGCTTTCGACGTCGAAGGAGATTCCGAACGAGGAACAATTCGGCACGTTGTCGCGAGTCTGCGGAACCACGGAGACCACGCCGTCGTGGAAGCAGACCGCTCGGACGACGACCGCCGGGGATCCATGCACTCATTCAACCTTGTCAACGTTCACGGGACAGTCTGGGTCGCCGACGCGCAGCCATCGCATCCTTACTGGGACGACGACGTTACTTCATACATCCGCGAACAGGAGTTCCTGCCTCACTTCGTGTACTACCGGAATCGCTATCAAGCGATTCTCGTAAATCTTCCGCAGTAGCGACACGCATCCAAACGCAGCCCGTTTGATGGCCTGCCTGCAGGCGACTGCAACTCGACGTCGCAGATTTGCTCTGCCGTTTCGTAGGCTGAGCACATCAGCTTCAGACTTCTCAGGGCGTCGAATGCCTTAGCTGCAGAGGATCCGGTATTCGTCAGACCGGACAGCAGATTGCGTTTGCGATCAACTGTGTTGGAATCAATCTCATCGTTCGTTCGGCCCGGTCGTACTACGGCGGCGTGAATTGTTCGGATCCGTTTCAGTTCGCGTTACATCTGGCAGCGAGACGTCTCTCTCGTCGAAGCCATCTGATTCCGTCAACTTGGGTCGATGAACTCGGTATTGTGTGGACAGTCCGGGCCAGTCTATACACGCACAGCTTCTGCGTCGGCACCAAGTTCGGCAGCATACCGTTGCCGCACGAGTTCGTGCCTGTTCCGCGATGAAGGCATCGTTTGCAACCCGAATCACGTAATGGAACTCAGGGAATCTGCATTACCACCGTATCCGATACCGCGGCCACTCGACATCGCATCGAGATCCTGTTCGCGGATCCTGTAGTTCCAACGTTACGGCCGTCGCGTTGCCAAACTGCTTGTGGTCCGGACGAAGTCCCGACACCGTTCTCCAAGACTGAAAGTCGGATTCACCAGTAAACACGACTTCCGCTCCGTTGGCCCGTACCGCCAGCAATACCTTACCAATCACCTTTTGTAGCCGAACCCTGTCAACAAGTTGCCTTGCATCACCTCCTACATCGCGAATGCACACCTCACCTTCAATCATCTCCGTCACCAAACCGATTGAATAGCCGCGGGCAAGTCCACCCCGGAAATCGGATAGGACGTCAGGCCCGAAGTACCGCGCGTTTGGATCGACTTGCACGAGCAGCGTGTTCAGGAAGCGAGAAAACAGCGCTTCGATCGACATGTCTGTCACGCGGGCGCACGCTCCTTGGTATCTGGCGGATAACTTTTCACGCGTCATCGCAGGATCAAACCCGGCAATCTTCTCCATGACCAGTTGGAGCTTGATCTTTTTTCGCCAGCGCTCGGCAAGTTCATCGTTCGTCGATGCAAAACCGGCGTATTTTCGCTCGACAGATTCATCCAACGTAAAATCGTGCGGTTCCCCGAGCCAGTGAGTGGCCAGTGCTGTCGCTTCCACGATTCGCTGTTTCAGTCGCTGATGGACTTTCTCCGCGAACTCAAACTGAATGTCGTCCGCGTCGGCATCGTTGTTCCATTCCTTGAACTCTTCGAAATCTGCCGCAAGAAAGTAGTGCTTTTTGGGGTCCAGAGATTCGACAAAACGCAGTCGCCAGGGTGACCGCAGAACGGCTGCCACTCGCTCGGGCTCGACAAACACGGACGGCAGCTTGTCTTTCGTGAACTTAATAACGAAGTCCACGTCTTTGCGGTTAAACGCGTTCTGTTCGTCTTCACAGAATACAGTCCTGCAAGACGAGAAGAGTATCGCGATGAATGAAAGCAGAACTTTGTGATTCACCGTTACAATTCTCCGTGAGTGAGTTCTTCTGAGATCAGCCACGTTCCAATGTGGCCATTCGGAAAGTTTACACACGCACCGCTTCCGCGCCGGCGCCAAGTTGGGCCGCGTACCTTCGCCTCACCGGCTCCACGTGTTCCGCAACAAACGCGTCGACCTGCTGGGGTGCTCGGCCGATGTATTTTCTTGCGTCCAGTGTGCTTTCCAGGTCAACGTTCGCGAACGCTTCGTCGGTTCTCAATCGGCTGATCAAATCGTTCGGCAGACCCTGTTGTTTGACTTCCGCGGCGGCGGCCTGGCTGTGGAGGCGGATGCGTTCGTGGAGGTCCTGACGGTCGCCTCCGGAGCGGACTCCGGCCATCAGGATTTCTTCCGTCGCCATGAACGGCAGTTCCTCGTTCAGGTGCTTTTCGATCGTCTTCGGATAGACCACGAGGCCGTCCGTGATGTTGTGGTACAGGATCAGGCAGGCGTCGATCGCCAGGAACGCCTGAGGCAGCGCCAACCGACGGATCGCGCTGTCGTCCAGCGTGCGTTCCATCCACTGAGTCGCCATCGTCGCGTCCGCGCCGGCCTGCAGACTCATCGCGAAACGCGCCAGAGCACACATGCGTTCGCTGCGCATCGGGTTGCGTTTGTAGGCCATCGCCGACGAACCGATCTGCTTCTTTTCGAACGGTTCTTCCAGTTCCTTGCGATGCTGCAGAATACGAATGTCGCTGCCGGCTTTGTGACAAGACTGGCCGATGCCGTTCAGAGTCGCCATCACCTGCGAATCCACTTTGCGCGAATATGTCTGGCCGGTGACAGCGTGGCGAATCGTGAAGCCCATCTTCTCGGTGACCAGTCGATCGAGCTGCTCGACCTTTTCGTGATCGCCGTCGAACAGGCTGAGGAACGTCGCCTGAGTTCCCGTGGTTCCCTTGACGCCTCGGAAACGCAGCGTGTCGATGCGATGTTCGAGTTCTTCCAGGTCCAGCAACAGATCCCAGCACCACAGCGTTGCTCGCTTGCCCACGGTTGTTGGCTGAGCGGGCTGCAGATGCGTGAAGCCGAGACAGGGCAGGTCACGGTACTCGGCGGCAAACTTCGCCAGCAGGTCAATCACCTGCACCAGTCGCCGCCTGGTCAGCAGCAGGCTTTCCTTGATCTGCACGAGTTCCGAATTGTCCGTCACGTAGCAGCTTGTGGCTCCCAGATGAATATCCTTGCGAGCCTTCGGGCACTGATCTCCCCAGGCATGCACGTGAGCCATCACATCGTGCCGCAGTTCTCGTTCGTAGCGGTTTGCGGCGTCGAAGTCGATGTCGTCGACGGTGGCTTTCATCTCGGCAAGCTGCTCGTCGGTGATGTGCAGGCCGAGTTCCTGCTGAGCTTCCGCCAGCGCAATCCACAACCGACGCCAGGTGGTATGCTTCTTCTGAGCCGACCAGATCGCGGCCATTTCGCGCGAGGCGTAGCGGGTGATCAACGGGTTTTCGTAGATGTCGTGCGGCAACGTAGATGCTTTCAATGATGAATCATTTTCAAAATGTCGAACCGCGAGCCCCTGCGATTCTGTGCGGCGAAACGGTTCGCCGGTCTCAGTCTCGACCGCGTTTGTCGTCATGGAAGATCTGTTGCGGAGCCTCCACTGGCAGGGCGTTCCAGGGCGGAACTCTGGAACGAGGCTGACAAGGCCAGACGGGCGCGCCAAACTGCGTTTGCCAATCACGTTTCGGCCACGGGGCGTCTTCGCCAGGTTTGAGTTGTAGTATCGCGGATCGTCGGTCACTTCGGCACTCAGCCAGTCCGGTTTCTCGAACGGCTGCTCTTCGTTCTCAAGTTCGATTTCCGCGACGACCAGACCGGCGTTGTCGCCGAGAAACCGGTCCACTTCCCAGCGAGATTCCCCTGCCATCACGATGGCTCGCTGCTTTTCAATCAGCGGTTTTCGGCAGAGCGTGTTGAGCATCTCGTTCGCTTCGTCGAGCGGAATCTCGTACTCATATTCCGATCGAGTGGCACCGACGGTCGGCCCTTTCACGGCGAGCCAGCCTTTTCGTCCGTCGGAGCGGACTCGGACGGAAAGCTGTTCCGACGAATGCAGATAGCCCTGTCGGTACATGGTGAATTCGGCGGATTCCCATGAACCCGGTTCGACGAGGAATTTGCGTTCGATTTCGAGTGGCATCGAGGTTCTCCCCTGTGATGAGTCAGGATGTTTAACCGCGAGCCCAGGCGAGCGCTCCGCTCATGCGGTTTCGGATTCTGATGCATGTGTTCGGCTGTTCCGAGGGCTACGGGCGCCACAAGGTTAGTTCGCAATTAAGTTACCATTAGCCGGAACAGTCCGGTTGGCTCCGGGTGCTAACGCCTCCGGCTGATGAACGAATCGGTTTAAAACATGAATGCGGTTAAACATGAATGCAGCTATCGCTTCAGCCGACCAACAATTTCTTCAACGATTCGATCCGCCGGTACGCGGTCCTGCTGCAGTGAGTCACGATCGCGGACGGTCACGGTTCCGTCGGTCATGGTGTCGCCATCGACCGTGATGCAGTACGGCGTGCCGATTTCGTCCTGACGACGGTAGCGGCGACCGATGGCTCCCTGCTGGTCGAACTGGCAGCTCAGACCGGCGGCCTTGAGTGCTCCGAAGATCTCCGCCGCTTTTTCGGGCATGCCTTCCTTCTTGATCAGCGGGAACACGGCCGCTTTGACGGGGGCCAGCCGGGGATGAAACTTCAGCACGACGCGTTCCTGCATCTCGCCTTTTTCGTCGGGCTGCTGATCCTCGTGATAGGCTTCGCAGATGAATGCCAGCGTCGCGCGGTCGGCGCCCGCGGACGGTTCAATGACGTGCGGTGTAAAGCGTTCGCGCGACTGGTCGTCGAAGTAAGTCAGATCTTTGCCGCTGCCGCGATACTTCGGCTGACCGTGTTCGTTCTTTTCGACTTCCAGTTCGCCGGCTGCGTTTTTCGTCAGCTTGCCTTCCATGTGAGAACGCAGGTCGAAGTCGCCTCGGTGAGCCACGCCTTCCAGTTCGCCGAATTCGCCTTCGTCGAGAAACGGAAACGCGTATTCGATATCGGCCGTACCGACGGAATAATGAGCCAGTTCGTCCTGATGATGATCTCGCAGAATCAACCGCTCCTTCGCCACACCCAGACCCAGATACCAGTTGTAGCGCCGGTCGCGCCAATAGGTGTACCATTCGCGGGACTGGTCCGGATGGCAGAAGAATTCGATCTCCATCTGTTCGAATTCGCGTGACCGGAATGTGAAGTTGCGCGGCGTGATTTCATTGCGGAAGCTTTTTCCGACCTGACAGATGCCAAACGGCAGCTTGACGCGACTGCTGTCCACGACGTTCTTGAAGTTGACGAAGATACCCTGAGCGGTTTCGGGGCGAAGGAATGCCCGATCGTTTTCACCACCAAGCGCCCGATCGTGGTGGGCATCATCAGATTGAATTCGCGAGGTTCGGTCAGCGTTCCGGCTTTAGTGGCACCGGGTCCGACAACGTTTGGATATTCGGACAAAGTCGACTTTATCGAGCGTCGTCGCGTCGCCGTCCCACTGCAGTTTGTCGGCGTACTTTTTTCTTCTTGCCGAACGCTCGCAGCGCCTGTTCTGCCAGATCTTCGTCGAAGTTCTCGGCGGTCGAACAACCATCAACTCTGGATAGCTCGGCGTAGCGGGGCCGTCCTGTTTGACGGTTTCCCGTCAAACGACACCCAGCGGCCGCGAACCTGATCCAGTCGATGACGACCGCGAGTTTCGCGGCAATCCACCATCATGTCATGAAACAAATCGTAGTGTCCGGAGCATTTCCAGACCTGCGGGTGCATCACGATGGCCGTTTCCAGGCCAACCATCTGAAACGCACACGGTGCGCCGTTGGGCGTCAGCAGTTCGTTGTGAGCGGCCACCATGTCGTGGTACCACACGTCGCGGACACGTTGCGTTTGAGTTCCGTGCCCAGCGGACCGTAATCCCAGAAGCCATTCTGACCGCCGTAGATTTCCGAATCCTGAAAGATGAAACCCCGCCGCTTGCAGAGAGCGACGATCTTTTCCATGGAACGTGTCATTGAGTTGCCTTCATAGCGGTGAAGGGCGGGATTGTAGAGACGCTGCGGAACCACGCAAACCGGTGGTGTGACGCGTTATTCCCGCCGACTCAGGAACCTGGTGCTGATCTCGTCATTCCCGCGCAGTCGGGAACCCAGGGAGGCGGGCTGGGTTCCCGCCGGCGCGGGAATGACGGAGGTGTGGGTGCTCACTGGGTTCCCGCCGGCGCGGGAATGACGGGGGTGCGGGTGCTCGCTGGGTTCCCGCCGGCGCGGGAATGACGGGGGTGTGGGTAGTGGAAATGTGGCAGCAGGTTTGTGAACATGTTTCGCGACCAGTCATTTCCCTCACGATCTGCCGGAGCCATCACACCGTGCGAGCGAATCCTTCAGTTTCCGCCTGCGTGCTTACGCTGTTGACACTCGTTTCATCACCGACGTTCGTTCCCGCGCAGGACGACAAACGAACTCCGGACACGGCAGTCGCGGGACTCGATGTCGCCAGCGACCTGCAGGTCACGCTGATCGCGTCTGAACCGATGCTGCTGAGTCCGTCCAACATAGACGTCGACCATCTGGGACGAATCTGGGTTTGCGAAGTTGTCAACTATCGGCGATTCGCCAATGCCGACAATCCGGATCGCGAAGAAGGCGACCGCATCCTGATTCTGGAGGATACGAACGGCGACGGACTGATGGACCGCGAAACGACGTTCTACCAGGGCCGGGACATCGATTCGGCTCACGGAGTCTGCGTGCTGGGGAACCGCGTGATCGTGTCGGCCGGCGAAAACGTGTTCAACTTCTATGACGACGACGGCGACCTGAAGGCCGATCGCAAAGAAGTGATGTTCACCGGCATCCAGGGAGTTCAACACGATCACGGCATTCATAGTTTCACCTTTGGCCTGGACGGTCGGCTGTACTTTAACTTCGGCAACAGCGGCAATGAACTGCATCGCCCGGACGGCAGCCTGGTCGTCGACGTCGCCGGCAATGAAGTCTACGCCAACCGGCAGCCGTATCAGGAAGGAATGGCCTTCCGCTGCGAGCTGGATGGTTCGAAGGTCGACACGCTTGGCTGGAATTTCCGCAACAACTGGGAACTGACGGTGGACAGTTTCGGCACCGTCTGGCAGTCCGACAACGACGACGACGGCAACCAGGGCGTTCGCATCAACTATGTGATGGAATACGGCAACTACGGCTACAAGGACGAACTGACGGGAGCCGGCTGGCGGGAACCTCGCACGGGCTGGGAAGACACGATCCCCGAACGGCACTGGCACCTGAACGATCCGGGAGTCGTGCCGAACCTGCTGCAAACCGGCGCGGGTTCTCCGACAGGGATTGTGATTTACGAGTCCGACCTGCTGCCGGAACGTTTCCGCAACCAATTGATCCACTGCGACGCCGGACCAAACATCGTTCGAAGCTATGCAGTGAAAGACGACGGAGCCGGCTATTCGGCAACGATCAACGACATTCTGGTCGGCACGCGAGACCAGTGGTTTCGGCCATCGGACGTGTGTGTTGCTCCGGATGGTTCGCTGATCATCGCCGACTGGTACGACCCCGGTGTGGGCGGCCACCGTCAGGGCGACGTCGATCGCGGCCGGCTGTTCCGGGTGGCCCCGCCGGGCAGCATGTACAGCGTTCCGAAATCCGACTTCAGCACCGTCGACGGAGCCGTCGCGGCTCTGAAGAGTCCTAACGCTGCAACTCGCTATCTGGCATTCACCGCGCTCCGCAACTTTGACGCTGAAGCCGAATCGGCTTTGACGGAAATGTTCGCCAACGATCCCAACCCGCGGTTTCGCGCGCGGGCGCTGTGGTTGCTGGGAATGCTGGACGGGAAAGGTCAGCAATACGTTGACAAGGCAATCGCCGATGATAACCCGGACATCCGCATCGCCGGAATCCGGCTGGCTCGGCGTCTGGAACTTGATGTCGCGCCGATCGTCGAAAAGCTTGCCAACCATAAATCGCCGCAGGTTCGTCGCGAATGTGCCATTGCGTTGCGTTTGAGTAAGTCCGAACGGAAGCCCGAACTTTGGGGGATGCTCGCTCTTAGAATACCCGTGAACGATCGCTGGTATCTGGAAGCTCTGGGAATCGCGGCGGACGGTGACTGGGACGCATGCCTGGCGGCATACAGGGAAGCCCGGCGCAAACACACGACGGCGGAAACTTCCGACGAACAGGCTGCCCGACTGATTTGGCGCAGCCGCGGTTCGAATTCCGCTTCTGCCATCGCCGACGAAATCCTTGCTCGCGCAGCCGACGGTGACACGGATGATTTGTCAAAGCTGAAGGTCGCAGCATTCTTCCGAGCGCTGGACTTCGAATCACAACCGGCGGTCGCAGCTGCGGTTGCTTCACTGATTACGCCGGCGAGCCTGAAGAAGCTCGATTCCGAAATCGAACCATTCGTGATCGCAGAATCGCTGCAGCGTCTGGGAACAACAGACCTGTCGTCCAACGCGGCGGCCGCCGAAGCTCTCGACTTGACACTGAGTAAGCTTCAGGGCACACCGACGTTCATCCAGCTGGTCGAACGCTTTGATCTGAAGGAGCGATACCCTGCTGTGCTGAGACTGGCTCAGCAGAATCCGAATGAACAGATCGGCGTCGAAGCGATCCGGTCATTGCTGCGACGTCAGCAGTGGACTCTGTTAACCATTGCGATGACAAGTAAGGACACGGAATCCGCGATCGCGACGGCTCAGGCAATGGGCAATTCGTTCGACGGAGCGATCGAAGGTCCGCTGCTGGCGGTCGTCACGGATGATTCGGTTGACATCGATGTGCGGCGGGAAGCCGTGCGCGCCGCGTCGAAGGTCAACAATGGAGTCAACAGACTCGTGCAACTGGTAGAAAGCAAAGAGCTGTCTGAAAACCTGACTCAGGCCGTGGCCGCCGCACTGCATTCCGGACCGACTCGCGAGGCGCGCGCTGCGGCAAATCGCCTGTTCCCGCTGCCGCCCGTCAAGGAAGGAGAACCTCTGCCGCCGATCAGCGAACTTGCCAAACTGAAAGGCAACGCGCAAAACGGGCGGCTCTTGTTCAACACCGAAGCCACCTGCCACAAGTGTCACATCGTGGGAAAACTGGGCCGCGAGATCGGACCGAACCTTTCGGAAATCGGCAGCAAGCTCAGCCGCGAAGCGATGTTCGAATCAATCATCTATCCCAGCGCCGGCATCAGCCACAACTACGAATCGTGGACTCTGGTGCTTGCATCGGGAACAACGGTCACCGGCCTGCTGAACAGCGAAACCGACGACAGCATCAGCATCAAATCCGACGATGGTCTTGTGCGTGAATTCAAGATGGATGATGTCGACGAAAAGATCAAACAGACGGTTTCGCTGATGCCCGCTGACCTGCAGAAGGTGATGAGTGTCCAGGACATGGTCGACGTGGTCGAATACATGCTGACCCTGAAGAAGAAGGAATAGAAGCGTTTTGTTCGACGGGACTCCGATCCCGTCGACTGTGCAGCGACGGGATCGGAGTCCCATCGTACAGACACTTTGCTCGTTCCCTGTCCGTCGATCTTCCCGTTATGACTCGACTGATCCCTGCTTTCGGCCTGCTGGTCATGATTCTACTGGCATGGCTGATGAGCAGTCATAAGCGGCGGTTTCCGTGGCGAGTCGCCTTTGGCGGAATTTTTCTGCAGGTCTTCTTCGCCTCCCTGATTCTCAAGACCGACGCCGGAGAAGCCGTGTTTCAGGCCGTCGGCGATTTCTTCACCGGCATTCTGGGATACGTCGACAAAGGATCGGCATTTCTGTTCGACGTGTTTCCTCGGGAAAGCGATCCGGAACCGCTGCCCGCCCAATACACGCTGTGGCGATCGTTTGCGTTCGGCATCCTTCCGACGATCGTCTTCTTTTCGGCTCTGATGTCCGTGCTGTATCACGTGGGACTGATGCAGTTGGTGGTGCAGGGGATGGCGTGGGTCATGAGAAAGACGCTGGGGACGTCCGGAGCCGAAACGTTGTCCGCCGCGGCCAACGTGTTTGTCGGTCAGACGGAAGCGCCGCTGGTGATTCGTCCGTATATAGCCGGAATGACGATGTCGGAACTGAACGTCGTGATGGTCGGCGGGTTCGCGACAATCGCCGGCGGTGTTTTTGCCGCGTATATCGGCATGGGAATCGACGCGGGCCACCTGCTGACGGCGTCCGTGATTTCCGCGCCTGCGGCGCTGATGATCGCCAAGATCATGCAGCCGGAAACCGAAGAATCCGCCACGTCCGGCGGCGCACGAATCACGGCCGAATCGGGCTGCGTGAACGTCCTGGAAGCCGCGGCGGAAGGCACAGCTTCCGGACTGAAACTGGCGCTGAATGTCGGAGCGATGCTGCTGGTCTTTGTGGCGTTTGTAGCGATGGTCAACGCGTTTGTCGGCTGGTGCGGACACCGCGTCGCGTTTTGGCTGCACTACCAACCGGCGGAAGAGTGGTCGCTGGAAGTCGCGTTTGGCAACGTCTTCGCTCCGTTCGCCTGGCTGATGGGAATTCCATGGGACGAATGCCGCCGGGCCGGCGCGATTCTGGGCACTCGCACCGTCATCAATGAGTTTCTGGCGTACGCACAGCTTGCCGGAGAACGGGAAGAACTCAGCCTGAGGACGTATGTGATTACAACGTACGCCTTGTGCGGTTTCGCAAACTTCAGTTCCATCGGCATTCAGCTCGGCGGCATTGGAGGAATCGCTCCGGAACGCCGTTCGGATCTCGCCAGGCTGGGCCTGCGAGCCATGCTGGGCGGCACGCTGGCCACATTCATGACGGCGTGCGTCGCAGGGGTTCTGCTCAGCGATGCAGATCTGGAGCAGCGCGAGATTCAGTCGTCGGTCAGTGTCTCCGAAACTGACAACCGCTGAGCGTTGACCCGAACGAAGCGAAGTGTGGCCTATGCGGGAATTCACTCCATGGAGTCCGACCGCTGGCAAAAGACAGCGAACGCCGCGCTCAACCGCGTTCCAGAGACACCTCGCGACAATTGTCGGCCAGACGTTTCGACCGGCATAACTCGCAGGCGCGGACTCGTCGGGCGGCTTCTCAGCGTGGCATTTCGTAAACGGCGCTCCGCGCTGCCAATTCGCGACGTAGCGTTTTTTCAGACGTTCGATCGAACATCGACGGCATTCCGTCCGTTGACAGAAATCACCCCGTGCCCTGGAACTGAGCGATGCTGGACCAGCTCACCAATCTGCTGACAAGCCGAAACTCCCGCCGGAAAGCCACGCTGGCGATGGCCCGCATTATCAGCCAGTACGATATCGTCGTGATGCCGTATGAAACCGGAGTGTCAGTGGAACGTCGATCGCACGACGAACGCCACGCCGCCTTCGGTGTCTGGCTGATCGCGTGCGATCCGGGGATGAATCACAGCGACATCGACTTCTCCTCCGCCGTTCCCGCCGTCACGCATGATCTGCGCAGCGAAGGTTTCGGCGTGCTGACGCCGCTGAATCTGGACGACACCTGCTTTGTCGTGGCTGTCCCCGACGGGAAGGATGCCTGGCGGTTCTTCCAGACAAAGGTCTGCCACAAGACCCTGAAGGACGGCGGCTGGTATCACGTCGGACTGCATCTGAAGGGCATCGTAGAAACCGAGCCTGACCAGTCAGCCGCGTTCCGTGAACACATCCGGGATGTGCAGGCCGCTGCGGCAAAGTAAAGCCGACCAAAGCCGGCCAGGACTGCCTACGTGGCTTTGAAGTAGTCCACGGCGTTGCGGAACATCCGCAGTCCGTGCCCTTCGCCGCGCATCCCGTTTCGCGTCCACTGAGGATGCTGAGTGGCAAACAGAAATCGCTCGGGATGAGGCATCAGGCCCAGCACTCGACCGCTGCCATCTGACAGGCCGGCGATATTCGCCAGCGAGCCCGCCGGATTATCAACCTCCGGAAGTACGTCCAGCGCCGTCGGATCTGCACCCTCAGCAACCTGCGTTGCGGCGGCGTCCGACCAATAGCAAAGTGCGATCGAACCCTGCTGCCGCAGTTCCTCCAGCACGGAACCTTCCGTCACGGCGACGCGGCCTTCAGCGTGAGCAATCGGCACCTCAATCTCATCGATGCCCTTCAGAAACACACTATTGGCGGACGTGACCTTCAGCCGGACCCAGCGATCGACATAGCGTCCGCTGTTGTTCCATGTCAGCGTGATCCGGTTTTCGTAAAGCTGGTCGTCACCGGCTTCGATCCCGTGACGCATCAGCAGGCCGGCCTTCAGAATCACCTGAAAGCCGTTGCAGATTCCCAGCACGAGTTTGTCACCGGTCAGGAATTCCTTCATCGCATCGTTGAGCTGTCCCCGCAGTTGTCGGGAAAAAATGACTCCCGCCCCGATGTCATCCCCGTAGCTGAAACCTCCGGGCACGCACAGAATCTGGAAGTCTCGCAGAAGATCGGGGTTCTCCAGCAGCCGAAACAAGTGGACTCGCTGCGGGGCACCACCGGCCAGTTCGAAGGCGTGAGCCGTTTCGACGTCGCAGTTGGTTCCGGGGGCACGCAGAATACAAACACGCGGTGATGACATTTCGTCCGTTCTTTACACAGAGCAGGGCGTCGGTGAGCGGGAGTTTTAGCAAGCCGCGTCGCCGCGTTCACGCCTCACGGCTGCTCTTCTGCGCCGGCATCGGTATTGCCGTCATTCCCGCGCAGGGTGAGGACTCGGTGTCGCGGCTGAGTTTTCGCCTGCGCGGGAATGACGAGCAGAAAGGTCGCCCGGCCTGTGCCGGATAACTGTTGCGAATCGATCGCCGGTGAGCGAAGCGGTCGCTGGAGGCGCGGTTAGACATGGTCCGCCGCTATTCACTCGACGCGGCTATTCACTTAACGCCGCTATTCACTTAACGCCGCTATTCACTTAACAGAGTCTTCATCGCTGCCATCAGCACTTCTTCAACTGCCGGGCCGACGCGAGAGGCTCCCGGACTGGTTTCGTAGCCGCCCTGAGAATAGGCGATCTGTGTGCCGATATATCCCGGGCCGTATTCGCCGTACGCAGCCATCGCCACAAAGGCGTCTGGTGCCATTGCCTGAGCCGCCAACTGGTATTCCACAAACAGCTCGCCGGGAAGGTGCAGAATTCGGGCGTCGCCGACCGTCAGCAAACTGACCGTAATCCTTTTTCCGGCGTTTGTCCGTTGCAGCCAGGCAAGGTGTTTGGCGGCGGTCAAACGGTCGGGCACGCTGGCGGAAGCGTCGCCGAGCACTGCGCGGAGCGGCCCTTCCACCAGGTGGTCGCCGAGAGGCAGGCTCACGTCCGCGGTCTTCCAGCCAAGATCGTCCGCCGTAACGGGACGTTTGCGGAGACTTTCCCAGGCTCGCCTCATGCCGTCGGCGACTTTGTCAGCCAGAACCTGGCGGTTTTCCGTTGAGCCATCATTCCATTTTCCTGCGCCGATGTTTCCGCCGGCTCCGTTGAAGTGAATGTGAGGCACGCTGGTTTCTTCCTGAAGCGCGTTGCGAGCCATGCCGGGAAAGTCCGGATTCGCCTGGCCGGTTCGATAGTAGCTTTGCGGATGAGTGGCGTAGTACGTCAGCGCCGCCAGAGTCGTATCGCCGTTGTGGAACGTCACAAGCTTCAACATCGGGTCGATGGTGCCGACCGGCATGGCACGCACTTCGGGATCTCTGCAGGCCGTGTAGCGAGTCACCTTGACCCTGCCGTCGTCGCCGAGAATCCGCCGGTTCGACGCGACTTCGCGGACTTCCGCCCGTCCAGTACCCACATGAGTCACCGGCGACGCGCGATCGATTGCGGCAGTTACAGCGTCGGCCGCCCTCACCATCACGCTGCGCAGGAATCGTTCGTCATAGGACACTCCCGCGTAACCGGCTTCCGCCAGAATTCGCTCGGCGGAAAAGTCGCAGCGCGGCGCGTCGTGCTGGTGCAGCGCATGCACCGAAACGCGGTCTGCGGTCGTGCCGGCCGCCGTCGCCAGCCGTTCCCGAAACTCGTCGTGAGCTTCGTTGGCCACTCCCAGCCAGTCGATCGCGCACAGCACCACCGGCTGTCCGTTTCCGATGAAGATGATCCCGCGGCAACTGAGCGGGCTGCTGACTTCCTTCGTGGGATCGTATGCCAGCGGACTGCCGACCGGAGGCGAGGCGTCGACGTCGAACGTGGCGATTTGAAGTTCCTCGGCGGAAAGAACCGACGCGGCAACGAAAACGGTAAAGACAGCGAAGAAGGCAAGGCGTATTTGCATGGCGGTCGTTCTCTGCGAAAGGATGTTTCACTTCCAACGGAGCACCGTTTCTTCACACTCCGCCGCGGCTGCCTGGTGTGGCATGCGAAGTCAAAGCCGTTGGTGAGAGACAGATAGCGTCAACGAAATCGGCTGAGCTTGCAAGTTCGCAGCGGTTGCCACACAGTGCCGTAATGCCATCGTCACCTGGTCTCGCGGAGCCGAAGCATCTGTTTTGCGTCGACGGAATCGGATACATATCGCGGTTCGCGCCTGGTGGCATGATCAAATGTCGCGTCTCGGGCTGACGCGGCTGACTTCGATGACCTGCCCGGATTTCGTCGAGTTTCCGCAGTGCTTGGCCGCATCATTCTTGCATTTATCCTGGTTCCGCTGATCGAGCTGGTGCTGCTCAGCCAGCTTTACGACCGCACCAACCTTCTGACAACGTTAGCGGTTGTGATTGGAACCGGATTCGTGGGAGCCCAGTTGGCTCGCAGGCAGGGACTGAAGGTCTGGCGGACCATTCAGCTTCAGGTCGCCGCCGGCAAGGCTCCTTCGCGGGAAATCCTTGACGGTGTGATGATTCTTGTTGCGGGAGCCTTTCTGCTGACTCCCGGTATCCTGACTGATTGCGTGGGTTTTCTGCTGCTGATCCCGCAGACTCGACGGATCGTCGCCCGTCGGCTGACTCGCTGGTTTCAGGACAACACCGTCGGAAAGTTCAGGGCTGCCACCTGGACTTCCGTTGAACAGCCACCGGGCAAACCTCCTTCCTTTAATAACGAAGTACCCTCGGTGCGCGTTGTCGATCCGAACAGCGGGCGCCTGCAGACCACGCCGGAACAGGATTCATGACGCGTTTGATCGCCGCGATTCTGCTGTCACTGTATGTTTCACCCGTCGTCGCGCAGCAGCCGCGAGTTTACCGCGACACCGTCGAACCGCACTGGTTCCGCGATAACACGCGGTTCTGGTATCGAGTCGACGTCAGCGCACGTCAGCATGGTTTTGTGGTAGTCGATGCGGCGGCCGGCACGAGGCAGAACGCCTTCGATCACAAGCGGGTTGCGGCCGCGATGAGCAATGCGCTGGGCACGGACGTCCGCGCGGATGCACTGCCGATCGATTCACTGGAGTTTGCGGATGACAGCGAAGAACTCGTGCTGGCCGGCGAAGGCCGGACATGGCAGTTCGATTCGAAGACCGGGGAGCTGACCCTTGCCAGCCAGGACGAAGACACGACCGCGTCATCGCGGCTGTTTCTTCCCGAGCAGCGTTCCCATGATCGCGGACCGGACACGGAATTCGCCATCATCAACGAACTCAGTCACGACGTCGAACTGATCTGGATTGAAGGCAGTGGCGAGCACCATTCGTACGGAATGATCGCCCCCGGCAAAACCAGGCGGCAGCATACATTCGTCGGACATGCATGGCTGCTGAAAAGCAGCGACGGCAGCAAGCTGGCAGCGTTCGTCGCGCGGCGAAACAACCCGGACCTGAAGCTGAACGACGCCGCACTGGCAAACGTCCGACGCGGTAATGAATCGGATGGCACTCGCGGTCGACGACCCAACCGTGATGTCGATCAGGAAAACGTGTCACCGGATGGAAAGTGGAAGGCCTTCGTACAGGACCACGATCTCTGGCTGAAATCGACCGACGACGCCGTCGCACCTGTGCGGCTGTCACAGAATGCTTCCGGAAGCAACACGTTTCAGAAAGACGCTTCCCGCAAACGATCGCTGGAACTGCAGTATTCCCAGGACGACGAACCGGTCACGGCGGCCGATGTCCGCTGGTCACCGGATTCGAAGTTCGTGCTGGCGTTTCAGACGGTTCCGGTCGAAGAGCGCCGAGTCTACTACGTCGAATCCGCGCCGGACGATCAGCTGCAGCCGAAGCTGCATTCGTATCCCTATACCAGGCCGGGCGATCCGATTCCGATTTCAAAACCGCGGCTGTTCTGCATCGGTCAGCAACAGGAGATCCCGATCTCTGACGACTTGTTCCCCAACCCGTGGCAGTTGCGGTTCTTAAGCTGGAGCCACGACGGAGGCCGCTGCTTCCTGCTTTACAACGAACGCGGCCACCAGACGCTGCGAGTGCTGGAGATCAACTGCAGCGACGGTCACGTGCGGGCGGTCATCGACGAACACAGCGACACGTTCATCCATTATTCCGCGAGCGGAAAGTTCGAACTGGAATGGCTGCCGGATGACCAGTTGCTGTGGGCCAGCGAACGTTCCGGCTGGAATCACCTGTACCGATACGACATCAAATCCGGCGATGTCGTCAACGCCGTGACGTCGGGTGACTGGAACGTCCGCCGGATTGAACACATCGATCGCGAGAAGCAACAACTCTGGTTCTACTCCGTCGGAATTCGCACCGATCAGGATCCGTATCACGAACACTTCTGCCGCGTAAACTTTGACGGAAGCGGCCTGACGATTCTGACCGAAGGCGACGGAACTCACGAAATCGCCTGGTCACCTGATCGGAAGTACTTCATTGATCGCTACTCGCGAGTCGACCTGCCGCCGATTCATGAACTTCGCCGAAGTGACACCGGAGCCCTGGTCTGCCTGCTGGAAGAAGCCGACGCCGATGAAATCCTGAACGATCGGGGTTCGTTGCCGGAACGCTTCGTCGCCAAAGGTCGCGACGGACAGACCGATATCTGGGGTATCATTCACCGGCCGCGCGACTTCGATCCGGAAAAACGCTATCCCGTGATCGAAAACATCTACGCCGGTCCTCACGACCATCACGTGCCGAAGGAATTTCAGCCGCGGTATCATCACCAGCATCAGATCGCCGACCGGGGCTTCATCGTTGTGCAGATCGACGGCATGGGAACCGCCTGGCGATCAAAAGCGTTCCACGACGTTTGTTACAAGAACCTTCGAGACGCCGGCTTTCCGGATCGCATTGCATGGCTGAAAGCCGCCGCGCAGAAGTTTCCGGAAATGGATCTTTCGCAGGTCGGAATTTATGGCGGTTCCGCAGGAGGACAGAACGCCATGGCGGCGCTGCTTTGGCACGGTACGTTCTACAAAGCCGCCGTGGCCGACTGCGGCTGTCACGACAATCGCATGGACAAGATCTGGTGGAACGAACAATGGATGGGCTGGCCGGTCGACGACAGCTACGCTCAGAATTCGAACACTCAGAATGCTCACCGCCTGACCGGTCACCTGATGCTGGTCGTTGGTGAAGCGGACCGCAACGTCGACCCGGCCACGACGACACAGGTTGCTCACGCGCTGGTAAAGGCTGACAAGGACTTTGACTTTGTGCTCGTTCCGGGGGCCGGCCACGGAGCCTGCGAAACTCCGTGGGCCGCGCGGCGTCGCGCGGACTTTTTCGTCCGGCATCTGCAGCAGGACTCCAACGAATGAATGCCCGCCGATCTGCGCCCGCGTGAGTTTGGCACCTGGGAAGTACCTGGGAAAAAGCCATACCGGGACGCGACCAGCCAGGGGCAGGCGGCGGTCGTCCCGGAGCTGAAATACTCCCCAAATTGCCAAAGTACCGTTTGACGACCCAGTTCTCCGACCTATGTTTTCGGTGTTCAGGGCATGTCGCCTGCACAGTGACGCTGCAGTCACGGCCGGCCAACCACTGAACATACAATCAGACATGCATCGCAGACATTGCGAATAGCAGCGCGTTAAGGAAAGCTGGGAGCTTTGAGGGGACCTTATCGCGCTGCTTTTTTGCGCGCGGACGTTCAGCGGCAGTGGCGTGGGATCCGAGCGTTTTTCCTCGCCGACTGCGACTCCGCGACTCCGCGGCACTGTCGGAAAACTGCGAAGAATTTTCCGATTGTTCTGATTCCTCGCTTCAGGAAGTCTGTACGGACTGCCGATCTTATTCGTACCGGTGCCGCGCGCGGACTTTCGATTTCGCGCCGCCGATTCCTCAACCCCTGCTGCTTTGTGCTCCTGCCGCTTCCGGACATGTTTGATGTCAGGTTCCCCCGCGTTTCACACTGGGCGTTTGCTGCTGGCGTTTTCGACGCTGGTTTGCGTGGTGCTTTGCGCCGCGTTGTGGTGGAAATCGAGTATCCGCGCGGAACCACAGACGGCGGCTCAGCACGCCGACGATTCTGAATCGACGCTCGCAGTGACAGGCGATACGCAGTCGCGCGAATCACATTCCGCTGCGTTGCCGGAAACGGATCACTCGCCGACGTCGAAATCACCACCACACTATGCATCGGCTGACGGCAGCGAATTTCCCGGCCAGCGGCGCGAAGGACACAGCACCAATCAAAACACGTCACACAACAGCCCGCGCGGCACCTCACGCGACAGGGACGCGTCCTTCGGAGCGTTGGCGGAATTCTCTCCGTCGCCGGCTCTGTCATCGGAAACTGATCCTTCGGAAACGGATGATCCGTTTGATCCGTTCGGCCAGGGCGTGCCGTCCGATCACAGCGGTTCCCGTCTGCAGCTCGCCATGTCGACTGACGCGTTCGGAGCGGACTTCGTGTCGGATTCCATTGCGGTGGAAAACCTGGAAAGCGACGCACAGCGGCACGACTTACCGGTCACCCAGCCCGCATCGATCACGGTTCACGTAGACAATGCGGCGCTTGTGTCAGAGATGGCCAGCCTGGTCGAGCGATTCGAAGATGCTCTGGCCGCGGATCGATCGCAGGCAATCGATGCCGATCGCCAGGCGCGACAACTGAAAGAGCAGGAAGCTGAATTCCGCCGCGAACAGCAGGAGCACCGGCAGGACGAACAGATCGCACGAATCGCCGGTGAACTGGATGACCTGAACCAGACAATGGACACATTTCGCAACGACACAACAAAGGTCATGGCGGACCTGATGGCCAGAGTCACGGAGAACAACGAACGTCAATTTCGTTTCAATTCACTCCTGGAGCAGTTGACTCGGCAGCGGACGACCGGCGGCTATATCTGGCTGTCACCTCATGCGCCCGCATGGCAAAGCCGGATGTGGTGGCCTTCGGGGAACCTGGAAACCTCCACGGGACCGATCACACAACAGTTCACCCAACACACCGCGTACACACAATCTCAACAGCCGGCGGGCCGAGTCTGGATTCGCAACCTGTCGCTGCCCGCGACGTGGCAAACCGGTGCGTCGTACGACGAATCGGCCACCGCGACGTGGCATGTGGTGGAATCGACCGAACCGTTGCAGGCGCCCGCTGCTCCGGATTCGGACTGGATTCTGGAACTGCCGCCGCCCGTTGCCAGTCCGCCGCAGATCACGGTGCAGCAGTTTGAGGTCGAGCCCGCGCCGGCGATCGACACAGCGTCCTTTGTTGAGACCACTCCTGAAGTCACGGAACAACTGTGGGCACCAGCTGCGGTGGATGTGTCGACTCCACCGCCGCTTGAGCCGCCGCAAAGCCGCACGAACTATGTTCTGGAAGACGTCAATTGGCCGGCGACGCCGTCCGCGCGGCCGTTCGCTGAGGAAGCTCCCCGCCGTCGCGACGTGGAAATCAAGCCGGTCGTCTTTGAACACACCTATGAGTTCTCGCAGACGGCCGCCCTTCCGGGGCTTCCGGTACTGCAAAAACCCTGTTGCCAGACAGCTGCCGCAACACGCTGCGAATCGTGCCGGCAGCAGTCACGGGTGACGCGGACCGCATATCAGACATCGCAGGGAGGGAAATTGGCGGTCCCGAACCGCGCCTCAACCAACAACCCGCGCCAGGTCCGTGTTGCCAGTCATGAAGAGCCGAGTTCCGGTCCCGGCCCGCGGCAGCACGGCGTGCAATCGACGCGAGGCAATCCCTGGATTCCTCACTTCCAGGCGCCGGCATGGACCGGGCGGATTCCGGAATCCCGGCCGGTCAGGGCAATACGCGAGTCGAAGATACTGAACCGCGTGACATCCGTCTTCCGGCAGACTCCTTCCGATCCGATCATCGAATAACGCCGCACCATCGGCGTCACCGCTTCGGGACACGCTGAGTCGACCGCGTTCGGACAAGCCCGCGTGAGTCAACACAACGGTGAAACGGGAACCGGCGCCGCAGTCAGCCTCCGGTCAGAGGTCAGACATCTGCTTCGTAAGAGCTGCCGCAGCCGTTCCTGGCGTTATTTGGGATAGCCGGACGGCCCGATGCGGATCGTCGACGAGCGAGCGATTGCTGCTTCCGGTATGCCAGGCTGGTTTGAGTCCGCCGCCGCGATGCCCTATCGTTCCGGTTCAGTATTCCCGGCGGTCCAATGGCGCGAAAATCACGGTAGCCCATGCAAACAACTCCTGTCACGCCGCAACAGTTTCGGAAGTCCGTCCTTGCCGTCCCGCCGCTGGCTCGCGATGCGAATTTCGGGATCTGCCGGGATAACAATGCGGCGATCATTCAGCATATCGAAGGCGGCGGCGTGTCGATGCTGCTGTACGGCGGCAACGCAAACCTCTATCACGCCCGGCTCAGCGAGTATGCGGCGCTGCTGGATATGCTGCAGGAACTGGCCGCGGCGAATTCTCTGGTAATTCCCTCAGTCGGCCCGGCCTATGGAACGATGATGGACCAGGCTGATCTGCTGAAATCCCGCGACTTTCCAACGGCGATGGTTCTGCCGACGAAAGCCGTCATGACCGAACCCGGACTGATGACCGGCTTCCGGCATTTCGTCGAAGCGATTGGCCGACCGGCGGTTCTGTACATCAAGGAAGAAGGTTACATCAGTCCCGAAGGCGCTGCGGAGCTGATGGACGACGGCCTGGTGTCATTCATCAAATACGCGATCGTGAGAAATGATCCGTCCGACGACGAATTTCTGCAACGGCTGGTCGATCGCGTGGACCCGGAGAAGGTCTGCAGCGGCATCGGAGAACAGCCGGCTTTGGTGCATCTGAAGCAGTTCGGCTGCGTGGGTTTCACGTCAGGGTGCGTGTGCGTGAATCCCGCTTTGTCGCAGAAGATGCTGGCGGCGATCGTCGACAGGAACTACGACGAGGCGGAATCGATCCGCAGGAAGTTTCAGCCGCTGGAAAACCTGCGGAACGAAATCCATCCGATTCGAGTCCTCCACGAAGCTTTGCGGTTGTGCGAAATCGCCGACACCGGCCCGCACCTGCCTTTGCTGTCGGGCCTGCCCAACTCCGCTCAGCCACAGGTCCGCGCCGCGGCGACGGAACTGCTACAGTTGCGGTAGCGCATCGCACTTCAGGGTGCTGCCGCGAAGCAGGTTGCTATTCGATGCCCAGCAGCGGCTTGACCAGCAGGAAAGTGCCGGCCGTCAGCACGGGAACTCCCAGCAGATTCAGCAGCAATCCGTGACGGGCCATCTCGCCGATGCGAACCTGGCCGGAGCCAAAGATGATGGCGTTGGGCGGCGTGGCAATCGGCAGCATAAACGCACAGCTTGTGGCCAGCGTCGCGGGAATCATCAGCAGCCGGGGGTCGATGCCGAGCGGTCCGCACATTGCCAGCAGTGAAGCCAGCAGCGTGTTGATCGTGGCAACGTTGCTCGTGACTTCCGTCAGAAACGTCATCAGCAGGCAGGTGACAGCGACGACCAGCCATGCCGACTGGCCTTCAAGTGGTTCCTTCAGGGCGTTCGCCAGCCAACCGGCAAGGCCGGTGACATCGTTGGAAAACGCTCCGGCAAGGGCGAAGCCACCGCCAAACAGCAACACGATATCCCAGGGAAGCTTTGTCGCAGTGGCCCAGTCCATCAGCGGCACGCGTCGTCCGTTCGAACTGCGCGTGCCTGAGGGGATGAAGAACAGCAGCACGGCCAGACCAACGGCGACTGTGGAATCGTTGACGAAATCTTTGGCTGACGCTGGTACAAGCGAAGCGGACATGCCAAGCCACTCGAACCAGCCCGGCAGAATTTCCGACCAGCCGGGCAGGACCTGCACTTCGTCAAGCTTCAGTGGTTTTCGCAGAATCCACAGGGCGGCTGTTGTCGCGAATACAAGCAGCATTCGGGATTCCGCCGCGGAGATCTTCCCCAGGTCTGACTTTCGCTTTCGCAACTGACTTCTGAGAGTTTCGTCATGCTGTGTTGCGGAAGGTAGCTTCCATGTCAGCACCAGCCAGGTGACGGCCAGGTAGACGATTCCGATCGGCAGGCAGGCCAGCATCCATTCTGCGACTGACAGCGGGACGGCGTCCGGTATTTCTTCGGCATAGATTCTCGCCGCCACCACGTTGGTTGGAGTTCCGACAAGCGTCGTTAGTCCGCCGATGCTTGCCGAATAGGCGATCCCCAGAAGCACTGGTACCGCCAGGGCGGAGTCCTCAGGCCGCGTTCCGCCGGCGGGCAGCGCAGCACGTTCCTCTTCCATCGTGCGCAGCAGTGCCAGCGCGATGGGCAACATCAGCAGTGTTGTGGCCGTGTTGCTGATCCACATCGACAGTCCCGCAGTAGCCAGCATAAAGCCCAGCACCAGTTGCCGCGGCCTGGCCCCGATGAAGGACACGATGTTGAGGGCAATGCGCCGATGCAGATTCCACCGCTCAATACCCAAAGCGATGATGAATCCGCCGAGATACAGAAACACGTTGTCATTGATGAATGCCTGACTTGTTTCCGCCGCGGACTGGATGCCGAGCGCAGGAAACAGCACCAGCGGAAGCAGGCTGGTCGCGGCCAGCGGCACGACCTGCGTCACCCACAATCCGGCCATCAGGAACGTGACCGCGATCAGTCTGTGGGCTTCCGGCTGCATCCCTTCCGGAGTCGGCATTGCGAAGATTGCCAGGAATCCGATCAGCAGCGCGAGCATGATCGTCCGGTGCCACGGGTTCGAGTTGAAGTCAGGCGAATCGACGCTGGCCATTTGTCGGAGGCGTTTCAGTTCGAGCAATGGACCTGCACGTGTCTATCCGGTGACGGGAAACTGCCATGGCTGCCGGTAGTCGACGGTGAAGAGCAGCCGGTTTGCTTCATCGCTGTTCTCAACCCGTTCGGCATCGGCATTCCATGTCAGCGGCTGCTGCATTCTGTGAGACACGTACGCAAGGTGGCCGGGCACAACGGATCGGTGGGCCACGTCAGCCGGCGCAATGCATTCGCTCCGGCTGCGGACACATTCGAGAAAGTTGCCGGTGTGATCGTTCGACACGTAAACGGTTTCGCTGCCGGGGCGAAAACCCTTCTGCAGCCAGCGATCGTCGGACGCTTCAATCTTGCCCCGATCGACGTACACCCAGCCGTCAGTACCGATCAGCTTCAGGCCCGACCGATTTCGCGACGAAACGGACGAGGTAATGCCGCCTGGGTACTCACAGCGAATCGTGTAGTCGCGCGGAGTGTCGTAGATGCTGGTGTCCGGAAACTTCCAGTCGACGGCTTCCACCAGCGTCGGCCCGGATCGTTCGACGTTGATCGCCCAGTGAGCGATGTCGTTGTGGTGGCCGATCCAGTCCATCAGAACTCCGCCGCCAAACGCCGAATGGCCTCGCCACCAGCGATGATGGCGAGCACGCATGTAGGGCAGCTTCGGTGCCGGACCACACCACAGATCGTAGTCCAGATGCTCCGGCGGAGACTGGACTTCGACGGATCCCTGCGGCTTGTCGTATCCCGGCGGCAGGCCGACTTCGAACGACTGCATCTGCCCGAGAACTCCGTTGCGAGCCAGTTCTACGGCATGGCGGAACAGGCGGTCCGAACGCTGTTGCGACCCGGTCTGGAAGACAGCATTCTGTCTGGCAACTTCGGCCGCGACGAGCTGTCCCTCGCGAAACAGGTGTGTTACCGGCTTTTCACAGTAAACATCCCTGCCGGATTGCAGAGCCTCAAGGCAACACAGCGCGTGCCAGTGATCAGGCGTCGCGACGACGACGGCGTCAATGTCATCACGACCACAAAGCTCACGGTAGTCGGCGGTAACCTGTACGCCGATCGCCGGCGTTCCCGACTTTGCGTCCGCATAGGCAGCTTCCACTTTCTGCCGAGCGGGCTCGCGGCCGTACGCTGTTCCGCGGCCCCATTTTCCGTCACGAAAATGTCGCGAATCAACGTCGCACAGGGCAACGACGCGGCACCGCGCGTCACTCAGAAACGCGTCAAGCAAATTGAAGCCACGCGATCCCAGGCCGACGATGCCCAGCGTGATTTGTTCGGACGGCGGTACAAAAGCGAAAGTCCGGCGACCGGAAAACAGAACACCAGCCGCACCAAATGTAAAGGCACGGCGAGAGACTTTGATACGGCGTACCGTAGCTGACATCGCAGGCTCCGGGCGGCGGGAGAATCGGGGGCGTCAGAATTCCGCCCCGGCAGTTTCCGCGCTCCGGTGATGTTTCGCAAGGCAGCCGCGGCTATCGATGATTGCGTCGGCGCAGCAAAAAGGGCGACCGGCTGTTGCTGCCGGTCGCCCCAGTGAGTCTCTGATTGTGAGCGCTGATTGCGGGTTTCTGATCGAATGCCGTGAGTTCAGGTCATGGGCCGACAGACACGCCGCCGCCATTTCCGCCGCCGGCTGCCGAGCCAAGTCGCGGCACAGGAGTCGACTGGTTGTAAAGATCGTTGATGATCTTCACTTCGCTGGCCGGGCGGCTGTATTCGTTTGCGTTACGGAGAGCCACGGGAATCACTTCCATGCCACCTGTCAATTCGGCGATCGCCAATTCAACATTCTGAACTCTCAGCCTGTCGATGTTGCCATTCTGAGTGGACTGCACGAAGACTGTTCGGCGGGGATTCGGTGTGACGCCGACAATCTGCTGCAGGTGCAGCCGTCCGGGAACGGTCAGCATCTGGTCGTTCTCGTTGAAATGGCGACTGTACAGAGTCGTTTCTTCCTGCCATCCCTTGGCGACCTGCGTTTCGATGAAATCTTTCACGGACTGCCGGTCCTGGCAAACATAGGGAAGCGGCCAGTACGTGGCGGAGTGATAGGTGTGAGTGAACTGCTGCGGTTCACAGTCAGGGCGCGGTCGAACGGGCCAGACCTTTCCCTTGTAGCACTTCTGTCGCACGCCGGGAGGCAGCATTGCCTTTTCGTTCCACCATTGATCGGACCCCGGTGTGGCGGTCGTGTACTTGTCGTGCCGCTCGAACAGGGTGAATCCGGTTGAACAGCCGGACAGCAGAGCCGTCAGCAGCAGGGCGGGAATAACTGGGCCGATCTTCCTCATGGCCTGTTCCGTCAATGAAAGCAGTTTCGGCGGATAGCGAATTCGCCCGAATAGCGGGTGCGTCGCAGGCACCTCACCGGTCAGAAGCGACTTCCTGTCAAAAGCAACATGACCTGCGGGCATCCCGGCCGGCGGTCAGCGCTTACTTCGTGTCTTCATCTTCGGTCTTTCCGCACAACCCGGTTTCAGACATT
The DNA here is from genome assembly GCA_041398785.1 of Planctomycetaceae bacterium. Taxonomy (NCBI): domain Bacteria; kingdom Pseudomonadati; phylum Planctomycetota; class Planctomycetia; order Planctomycetales; family Planctomycetaceae; species Planctomycetaceae bacterium. The sequence goes on from JAWKUA010000002.1 coordinate 403,494, forward strand.
CGAAAGGTTTGCCGATGAAGCCTGGTCTGCGAGATTTGGCTTCCTGAGAATCGTCGCAGATTACCCAGGCGGACCACGAACCGAACCGATGACTGACGCGGCCAAAACCGGTCAGGCCTGCGCAAAGCGCCAAACCCGCAGGCTTTCCACGACTGGCAGCGTCGACAGCAGGGCTGCTCCGGCGCTAAACTTCCGCACCGTGATTCGCGCTCACATGTGCTGCAATTGCGTCGCTGACCGTCGTGGCAGATCGAAATGCCACGCGACGGCTGGCGGACCACGTTGTGGAACTATCGAAACGGCCAGCCATGATCTTCCTGCTCGATAACTACGATTCCTTCACTTACAACCTTGTGCAGCGCATCGGCGAAATCGACCCGTCGGCGGAGATCCGCGTCGAACGCAACGACCAGATCACGCTCGATGAAATTGACGACCTGCAGCCGGAACGAATCATTATCTCACCGGGACCGTGTACTCCCGCTGAGGCCGGACTGTCGCGGGATGTCGTTCGGCATTTTGGGCCGAAACTGCCGGTCCTGGGCGTTTGCCTGGGACACCAGTGCCTGGCGGAAGTCTTCGGGGCGAAAGTGGTTCGTGCAGATCGACTGATGCACGGAAAAACATCACCGATTCACCACACCGGAAAGGGCGTTTTTGCGAACCTTCCCGACCCGTTCACGGCCACTCGCTATCACAGCCTGATCGTGCCGAAGTCAACGGTTCCGGACTGCCTTGAGGTCACCGCCTGGGTTGATGACGAGGGACAGCAATTCGAAGTGATGGGGCTTCAGCACCGCGACTTTCCCGTCCACGGCGTTCAGTTCCACCCGGAAAGCTTTCTGACCGAACGAGGCTACGACCTGCTGCGCAACTTTCTCAACATCCGCTGAAAATTGCGTTGTTGCGGCTGGCCCTGAGGCGACGGAACCGATTCCCGCACACTTCCAACACAGCCGGCAGGGGCAGGCAACGGCTGCAGGAGCGGGCACAACCTGCAGGGGTCGGCGGAGTCACCGCCAAGAGCGACGGCGGCCAGCTATAGCTCGACCTGATGGACTTCAATCAGCGTGTTGAGCTTCGTGATCTGCAGCACTTCCTGAACGTCATCGGAGGGATTGAACACCTGGACTGTCGGATGCAGGCCCTCAATGTTGCGAAGCGACACCAGCAATCCCAGCATTCCGCTGGGAACAATGCGAACGCCGGTCAGATCGAACGCAACGGTCTTCGAACCGTTGGCAATCAGCAGGTCAGTGATCGCAGCCCGGTAGTGGGCGGCATTGAATTCGGGCGGCACGTCGTCGCCGCCAAACCCCAGAACCGTCGTGGGACCGACGCTGTAGACTTTCAGCAATCCGTCCTCCGTCAGGGCGTACTGATTCGGCAGCGGTGTGACGGATTCCGTTCCTCCGTTTTCACCCGATTCCGAATCCTGTTTGCTGTCGTTCATGAGTAGCTCTTCGCGAGTTTCAGTAGCCAGGCAGGCGGCACGTCGCCGCGACAATCAGTGGTGCCGCGTCAGTGTAACGAGTCGGCCCGGCGTTTGGAAAAGTCCCCGTTGGAAATCCGGACGGAACACTTCTTGCGCCGCGGAGTGAATCCACGAGCGCTGATCGGCGGACGTTTTTTGCACCAGCGACCTGCGATCGGCCGGGAGCACACGTTCGTTTCTCGAACAAGACAACAGACGCCGAAGCCGGGACCTGATCCCGTAACAGACCCACTTTGAATGCGCAGCGCTCCGCATACCTCCGTGCGTATCAGGTTCCGCCGGCGCATCTCAGCGACGATCCTGGTCTGACACAAGTCGCACCACCGCCGTGCCGCTGTTCAGGCCGATTCCGGGCAGTTCCATCTGAAACGTGCCGTCCAGAATCATGCCAACCGTTTGATCGCTGAATACGTCACGTGCTTCCGTCGCCTGATACGGAAGTCCATCCATCACCACGCTGAGCAACTGCGCCCGGCTTGTCTGGTTCACCAGAACGACGCAGCCGTTCCGGAATTCCCGTCGTGCTGGCGGATTCCCGGCAACAGGCCTGCCAAGAATCGAAAGCGCCGGCCCGATGAAACCGGCAGGAACCGTCGGCCCAGAGGCTTCCATTCCACCGCAGGCAAACCCGGCAACCGAGACCCCGCCGCCAAAACCACGAATCAAGCAAAGGAAAACGCCTCTCCGTCACAACGACGCCACGGGCTGTCGGGCTTTCCGGCTTCGTCCAAACGTCCTTTACTTATCCCGGCACGAACACTAGATTTCCACCGTCGACGGGATCGAACCCGAATTCCGCCGGCATCAACCACTACCCCGTGGTGTAATTGGTAGCACGACAGGTTCTGGCTCTGTTAGTTGGGGTTCGAGTCCCTGCGGGGTAATCTGAGACTGTTCCGTCGTCGGTCGCGGGCAGTCTTTTTTGTTGCGCGGAACTGCGGAGGATTTTGGGCGTGTTTCCGCTGCGAGACAACATACCGTCCAGCCGTGTGCCGGTGGTCAACTATGGGTTGATTGCCTGTTGCGCACTCGTGTTTTTTCTGCAGATGGGCGACCCCGGCGGAGAACTCATTCAGAAGTTCGGCATGATTCCGCTACGCGTGAGTCATCCGGATGAATCGATCACCGTTGAAATGCCGCAGCGGGTTTCGACGCCGCTCGGCCCGCAGATCGTCACCGTTCAGGAACCCCTTCCCGCGCCGGCTTTCAGGCCGTGGACCACGCTGCTGAGTTGCGTGTTTCTGCACGGCAGCCTGATGCACCTGATCGGAAACATGTGGTTTCTGTATATCTTCGGGGACAATGTGGAGGACCGGCTGGGTTCCTCAGGCTATCTGGTATTCTTCCTTGGCTGCGGCATTGCTGCCAGTTTTGCTCACTATGCGCTGGAACCGGATTCGCCGGTGCCGACGATCGGAGCGAGCGGTGCGGTCGCGGGAGTGATGGGAGCCTACATGGTGCTGTATCCCCACGGGCAGGTGCTGACTCTGGTGCCGATCTTTTTCTTTCTGCAGTTCCTGGTGATTCCGGCTCCTGTGTTTCTGGGAATCTGGTTTGTGCTGCAACTGGTACAGGGCACATTTTCGATGGGGAATACTCAGGCTGCCGGAGTCGCCTGGTGGGCTCATGTCGGAGGCTTCGCGGCGGGAGCTGCAGTGGCTCTGCTGCTGGGTCGGCGCCCGGAGCAGACCGCCCGCGCGCGGGTGCAGGTGATCGATCCGAATCGGCGCACGCGCATTTTTCGCCGGTAGGCACGGCCAGCGATCTGTTTTTCGTGTTCCGGTTTTTTGCTGCGCTGATCCGGACGGAAAACTGAACGCAGCTAACGGAAAACGGGCAACTTTTCCCGCTGTTCCGACGAATCTGATTCGGGGAACAGTATGACTCTGACAGACTATCAGGTTCGGCTTGAGCAGTTCGGCGGTCCCATGGATCTGCTGCTGTATCTGGTCCGCCGCCACGAGCTGGATATCTGCGAAATCTCACTGGCGAAAGTCACGGCCGACTTTCAGCAGTATCTGCAGGTTCTGCAGTTGCTCGACCTGGATCTCATCGGAGACTTCATCGTCGTTGCCAGCACACTGCTGGAAATCAAGAGCCGCGAAGTCCTTCCGCGAGTCGACGATGATCCGGACAACGATGACGAATCGGTGCTTGATACCGGCGGGGATCTGATCGGCAAGTTGCTGGAATACAAGAAGTTCAAGAACGCGGCGAAGCTGCTGGACGAACGAGCGTCCGAATGGCTGGAACGCTATCCCCGACTGAGCGACGATCGACCTGACGTGAAGCGCGATCGCGGATCTGACCGGATTCGCGAAGTCGAACTGTGGGATCTTGTCTGCGCTCTGGCCAGAATTGTGCGGATGCCGGATGTCGAACGGGAAACCAGCATTCGGATGGATGAAACTCCGATCGGCGTGTTTCAGGACCGCATTCGGCGCCGCCTGCAGTCGGAACCTCGCGTGTCGTTCAGCTCGTTCTTCGAAGGCGAAAAGCTGCAGTCGCGGATTGTGGGCATCTTTCAGGCGATTCTGGAGCTGATACGGCACGAACACTTTCGGGCTGAGCAGCCGCAGAAATTCGGCGAAATCTGGATTCTGCCGCCAGCGTCAGCGTGATCCGAACGGCCGGCGCGGCTTGCGCTGCAGCGATTCCCGGACGAAGTGAGGAGTGCCGACATCCGGAGATTCGAGAGGACGGAAATTGCGGGGCACCGTGACGACGCCGTTTTCCGAAATGGTGAATCCATTGCGGGCGTCTTCCGCGGGGTCGTAGCCGATCCGCATTCCTTCCGGAATCACGACGGATTTGTCAATGATGGCTTTTCGGACCTTCGCATACCGTCCCACGTTCACTCCGTCGTAAAGAATTGAATCGCGGACTTCGGCATAACTGTTGATGCGGACTTCCGGTCCCAGAATGCAGCGTTCCACTGTACCACCGGACACGATGGTTCCGGCGCAGACCAGGCTGTCCATCGCGTGCCCGATCCGCGGCTGGTCCGGCGACAGATCGTTGAAGACAAACTTTGGCGGCGGAAGCGGGGGCTGAAAAGACCGGAACGGCCAGTCGCGGTCGTAAAGGTTCAGTTCCGGATCAACGGACACCAGATCCATGTTGGCGTCGTAGTAGGAATCGATCGTTCCCACGTCTTTCCAGTACGCGGCACCGCCAGTTCTGGAATTCCGAAACGGCCATGCCTGTACCACATGGTCGTTGATAATTGACGGGATGATGTTTTTGCCGAAGTCCCGTGAGCTTCCCGGCTGATTGGCATCGTGACACAGGTGTTCGAACAGGAATTCCGTCCGAAACAGATAAATACCCATCGACGCCAGGCAGGTGGAGGGATCTCCCGGCAGAGGATCCGGATCGTGCGGCTTCTCGCGAAAGTCGATGACTCGCCTGGAATCATCGATTTGCATCACGCCGAATCGATAACCTTCTTCGACTGGCACCGGCAGGCAGGCGATCGTGCAATCCGCTTCCGACTGCAGATGGTCGGCAATGAACGTGGCGTAATTCATGCGGTAGATGTGGTCACCGCTGAGAATCAGCACATGTTTGGGGCGGATCTTTTCGATCGTGTAGATGTTCTGGTAAATCGCGTCGGCCGTGCCGAGATACCAGTTTTCATCGACTCGCTGTTCCGGCGGTCGAACAGCGACAAATTCTCCCAGTTCCGCTGAAAGAAAATGCCAGCCGCGTTCAATGTGGCGTTCCAGACTGGCGGCCTTGTACTGCGTGACCACCAGGATCTGCCGCAAACCGCTGTTGATGCAGTTGGAAAGCGTGAAGTCAATAATGCGGAAGCACCCGCCGAACGGGACGGCTGGCTTACTGCGATCCCGCGTCAGAGGCTCCAGCCGCGAACCTTTTCCACCGGCAAGCACGACAGCAAGTACACTGCTCATGGCGAACTCCGTTCCCTCGTGCGAAGTCAGTTTGGCACGTAGGTTTCTCCGTCTGTGTTATACCCGTTCATCCGGAATTCGTCGAATGACCCGCCGGCCGCCGAGCGACGATACTTCGGGTTCTGCCCTGCACGCGCGCAAACACGATCACGCGCGGGGGACCGCTGCCGGCTGGAAGCCTGCGCCGCAGTGAGTTCGCGTCCACTGTCACGCGCCGGCACTTGATCTCATACTCCATTGCCGGACATGACTGCAGATAACGCCGCAGGTCGCGAATCCTGCCGCTCAGTACCTGTTCGACTTCGAACGGCCTCGCGAAGGGCGTTTCCACGATTTGGCATCCTGTCAGGTACTCGTCCGCAGCGTCCAGCCGCTGCAGGCTCAGCTTCTCCGCGACGACATCCAGCAGGCCGGAACGCACAACCGCCGGATCGGGATCGAACAGCCACGTTCCAACCTCAGCAACGGCAGGACACCACGCAGACAGAGGGTCCGCGGCGATCGTGTCTCCGGCAGGCAGCACCGTCGCGCGAAAGGGATGTTCGGAAGTCAGACTGCCGAACCAGACAGTCGCTTCCCGGCACTCACCGTTCAGGCTGACCAGTTCGATTTCGCAACCGGGAAACTTCTGCATGAAGTTGCTGGCCGGGCCGAGCTTGATTGCTCCGCCTTTGGCAGTCCTTGTGAGCTGCTGCATCCATGCCAGATCAGGACAGTATTGCTCCAGCCGCTTCACTGGACGATCACGACCGGAACGCCGGTCCGGATCGAGGTGCACGAGAAATCCCGCAATGTTCAGACTTCGAACGTCTGCGGCGATGGTCTGAACTTCGGCTGACGGGTTCCAGATTTCAAGATTCCACCGGCAGCGCTGCAACATGGCGGGATCGAAATCCACCGCCGTGACCGGGCCACGTTCCGCAAGAGCCGCCGTATCGCAGCCGATGCCGCAACACAGATCAAGGACTTGTTCGCCCACCGGAAAACGGCGAGCCTTGTGCCTGGCGACGTCCCAGGCGGTTGCCTGTTCCAGGCCAACACGCGTCAGCCACAGCTCTTCGGATTCCGGCAGCAATCCATGCGCCTTCGCACGAGCGTCCGCGACCGACAGTGCGGCTCGCACCAGGTTTTCGTCAAACTGACTGCGCAGTGATTGCTGCAGCGAAAGTTCCGACCCTGACGATTGGCGTATCGCGTCGAAGAGTTCTGGCGTTGCTCGCAGGCGCTGCAGAAGCGGAATGTCTGTCGCGTCTCCCACAGCTCATGCCTTCCGCAGCAGCGCCTGATAGGCTCCGTCGCCGAGTTTGCCGGGGAGATAGACGCGCTGCTCGATGAGCGTCAGCCCGTTGACAGCGGCCAGCACGTCGCGAATCAGATCTGTGGTTTCCTCCGGTTCGATGCTGCACGTTGAATAGACGATGCGGCCTCCGGGCTTCACGCGGTCAAACGCTGTCAGCAGCAGCCGCGTTTGCAGAATCACGAGTTCGGGAAGATCAGCCTCGCGAAATCTCCAGCGAGCTTCAGGTCTGCGCGAGAGGACTCCTGTGTTGGAGCAGGGAACGTCGACCAGCGCAGCGTCGAAGTCGGTGCCGGGAATGTTGCCGCCGTCTCGCTGGATCAGTGCGGGCACGACCGACGTGAGCCCCAGTCGATCGACGTTTTCGGTCACACGCGCCAGCCGCGTTTCATTGACGTCGCAGGCGATGATCGTCGCTGAGTTGTCGCTCAGTTCCGCCAAATGGCAACTCTTGCCGCCGGGAGCCGCGCACAGGTCCAAAATGCGTTCGCCGGGCTTTGGATTCAGCAGGAAGCCGGCCTTCATCGCCGAAGTGTCCTGCACCGACCACAGCCCGTCGGCGAAACCCGGAAGCGTGTCGACTCGTGATGCATGACGGATGCGCAGCGCGTTCAGCATTTCCCCCGGCGACACGTCAACTCCCGCATAGCTGAGCATCTGCTGCACATCGACCGTCGAAGAACGCAGCGGGTTGATTCGAATCGTGACCTGCGGAGGGTCGATGCTGTGGAAACATGCTGTCAGCAGGTCCGGCAGTTCAAAACGAGCAGCCCATCGCTTGGTCAGCGAATTCGGCAGCGAGAACGCTTCGCCGATGTAGTCCGCGAGCCGCGTTTGCGGATCAGGGAAAACATCCGACGCCAGCCGGCGGAACTCGCCATTGGACAGTGGAACAAGGTCGGCAGCAAAACGCACATGGTCCCGAGAGTCGCTCGTTCCCGGGCTCTGCCCCGGAACGCTCTGCCTGAAAGGCTCTGCCTGCTGTTGTACGGTCCGAGGCGGAGGCTCGGACCGAGGCACAAGCAGCCGGGCGATATTTCTCAATACGCCGTTTGCAAAACCCGTCCAGCGGCTGCGTTGAAGCTGCTTCGCCAGTTCGACGGTCGTGTCCACGGCAGCGTGATCCGGCGTGCGAGCAAACACAAGCTGGTACGTTCCCAGTTGCAGCAGCCGCCACAGATCCGTTTCGACGTCCTGTCGTGGTCGCGAAATCTGAGACTGCAGCAACGCATCGATCGTTCGCCGTCGCCGGACGACGCCGGAAGCCAGGTCAACGGCCAGCGCCCGTTCCTGGCTGCTGAGCCGATGCCGATTGTCCAGCGACGCGAAAATGTCTGTCAGGAATCGGCCCGTGCGCTCGTATTCTTCCAGAACGAGCCACGCCAGTAGTCGGCCGGAAGTGATTTCGGAGACGGTGATCGTCTCCGGATTATCGTCCTTTGACTGGCGCGACCACTTCGAGCGGCGATTGCCGTGAGGACGACGGTACTTCGATTTCCCGCCGCTCATTTGCGTGCCTCGCGACACAAGGCGTCGAGATCTTCGAAGTAATTCGGATACGTCTTGGCCGTACATCCGGGGTCGAGAATTCGAATGCCTGCGGCCTTCAATCCCAAAAGAGAAAAACTCATCGCCATCCGGTGATCGTCGTAGGTTGAGACGTCGGCCGGCTGCGGCTGGCCGGGATGAATCGTGAGTCCATCGTCGAACTCGTCGGCCTTGATTCCCGCTCGGCGAAGCTCATTGACAACCGCGGAAACGCGATCCGTTTCCTTATGACGCATGTGTTCGACGTTACGGATCCTTGTCGGCGAATCGGCGAATACCGCGGCAACCGCCAACGTCTGAGCGGTGTCACTGATCTGATTCATGTCGATGTCAATGCCGTGCAGCGGCCTGCCGATCACAGTGACGGAATTTTCCGCCCAGCGCACTTCGCAACCCATCTGTTGCAGTGCATCGACAAAATGGATGTCGCCCTGCAATGCGTTCCTTGACAGGCCGGTCACCGTGACTTCGCCACCCGTCACCGCCGCGACGGCGAAGAAGTAGCTGGCCGCGGAAGCATCCGGTTCGATTTCATACCGGCGGCCCGTGTACGACTGCGGTTCGATGAGAAACGACGACAGATCGGGCGGGTGAGCGACTTCGACACCGAACGACCTCATCATTTCCACGGTCATTGTGACATATGGTTTTGAGACCAGATCGCCGTCGACCGTCAGTTCAATTGGTTCCGCCGCCGCCGGAGCACTCATCAGCAGACTGCTGAGAAACTGACTGGAAATGTCGCCTCGAATCAGCGCCGTTCCGCCGCTGAGCCGCCCCAGCGATCCGTCGACGATTACCGGCGGGCATTCACTTCCCGCGTGCTCACATTCAACGAACGCTCCCAGCAGATTCAGCGTGTGTACGAGATCGCCGATCGGGCGCTGCCGCATGCGTTCGACACCGTCCAGACGATAGCGACCCGTTCCCAACGCACACAACGATGTCAGGAATCGAATGCTGGTGCCACTGTTTTCCAGCCAGAGATCGGCACTTTGAAGGTCGCGTGGATTTCCGGCGTTTGATTCTCCGATGTCGCTATGGGAGGGCGAAGCTCCTGCTGAGCCGCGAGGCAAATTGGAGGCCGTGGGTGGCAGCGGCTCGGCGGGAGCCTCGCCCTCCCGAAATACGCCTCTCTTCGACCGATCTCGCTTCAGCTTCCCTCCGCAGCCAACGACTTCGCATGTGGCCGCGTCCGCATCGTGAGTGACACTCAGCCCCAGCCGCTGCAGACTTTCGAGCATGACTCGCGTGTCCTGGCTGTCCAACACTCCGGTCAGCGTGGACGTGCCCTGCGCCAGAGCCGCCAGAATCAGAGCGCGATTAGTGATGCTCTTCGATCCCGGCGGGCGAATCGTGCCGACGACAGGGCGCGCTACGGGGACAATGCAGAGAGCCTCGTTCATCAGATCCCCAGCACACTGTTGAGTCCCGCGCAACGACGCCACGCCGACAACTGTCCCAGATGCAGCATCGCGTGGGTCGTCATCAAATGTGTCAGCAGATCGCCTGTTGTCGGAAACTGGTCCGGAAAGAATGGTGTCTGATTCGGCTGCAGCAAAGTGGTTTCGGGGTCAGCCGCTTCGAGCAGATCCAGCAATCGGTCGTACGTCCGAGTCACCATCGCCAGCAGGTCAGCCTTCGACGGATACTTCGAACGATCATCGACGGGAGTTGATCCCGGCCCGAACATCGCCATCCAGGCTTCATCGGTGGCCATATCTTCGCCGAGTAGCTGTGCTCCGAGATCGGCCGCCAGAGCCACATGCCCGACGATCCAGGCCGGGTGGTTCATGCCCGGATGCGGCAGGTTGGTCATCTGAGCATCATCGATGTCAGCAAGCAACAGCTCACAATACCTGCGAGTGAAGTGAAACGCGGTGATGACACTTTTCATGGCGGAGTTCGTGTTGGATCGGTCTAAATTTGCGGCTGCCCGGGAATCAGCTTGTCCAGGATTCCGTTCACGAAGCCGGGCGAATTCTGTCCGCCGAATTCGCGAGCCACTTCGATGGCTTCGTCCAGCACCACGGGCACCGGAGTACCCATGTGGTGCATTTCGTAGATCGCCAGCCGCAGTACGTTGCGATCGGTCGGCGCCATCCGATCCAGCCGCCAGTTCTGAGCGACCGAGACAATCATATCGTCAAGCTGATCGCGCACTTCCCGCACACCTCGAAACAGATCCCACGCGAAATCGACGAGTTCGTCCTTCCTGAGTTGCTCGGTGATCTCCTCCTGAATCCGCCGCACATCGGCATCGGGATTCTGGTCAATCAGATACAGCATCTGCAGGGCAACTCTTCGAGCATCAGAACGGCGAGGCATGGGATCACATTGAGAAAGAACAGAGTCAGCAAATCGCGGGCGGAACTGTACGACAGACACTGAGTGAATAGAAGGGAAGAGACGGCCGTCCGTCGCGAGCAGACGTCCACCGCGCGGCTGCTCAGTACACTTCGTCGTGGCTTCCCACTGTCAACAAGAGAATCGCTTCTGATTCCTCGGACTCAAAGAAATCCTCGGATCGTAGCCTCCGCTGCACGCCCAGGCATTTGCCATTCAACTTGTGTGTTTTCAGCCGAGGATTGAATGCGTCAACGGACAAGAGTAACAGCGTGGCCTCAAGTTGATCGGCCGCATGAGCACGCCTCTTCATGTAACGCCGTGCCGCACGAATGAAGGCCGTACTGCGGGAAAGTTCACGATTCACCGCGAACCTCATTCATGATCTCGCGCACTGACGCTGAAAGTGCAGGCCTCTTTTCGAATTCGGCACGCGCAACGGCCACACCCTGAACAATCGCTTCCCGGTGCTTTTCCGCGATTCGCCGTCTCAGGATGTCAATCAAAGTCTCCTGCTCATCGACCGACAGGTTGTCAGCGGCATCAACGATCTCTGAAAAACTTGTCATGGTCTGTTTGCTTTCAAATCGCGAGCCACAGAAAACGGCGCGCCCTGCGCTGCTGCATGCGTAGATTCACACTTTCACTGTTAAATCAATCTTCCAATCAATCCAAATCAGACGAATCAGGAGAGTCACAGACCCGAGGACCGCGCCCCACAGCAACGGACGACACCAGGCCTTCTGGCCTGGACTGCACGAACCTTCCGCTGCCAATGCAGCGAATGCAAACCCAATCACTGCGGACCAAACCATGAATCGGGGTGAACCTGGACCGGACAGGATGATTGCCAGGATTAAAGGCATTGAGTGGCCTACAAGAAAGCCGATCCCCGCCAGCGTTAACGTCGCAGCGACGCGAATCGCACACCGAATGCCTCTCCGGAGGCTTGAGTCAGGAACCCGCCCGGCTCGGCTCCACCTGATTAACTTGTAGAGCAGCGAATCCCCAAAAACCAGAACACTCGGGTACACCCACCCCAGCCAGAGAAGGAAGTGAGTATCCACAAAGCTCTTCATCGGTGAACGAAACTCATCAAACACAACGCCGCGATCCACAAGGCGGTACGCCAGTTCTGCGACGACACCGGGAACCGAAAGTAAAATCACCCATGTCGAAACGTGACCGGCTGGCAATGGCTGGTCAGCAGATTCCGGCATTTGGATTCCTTTCAGATTTGAACGACCACTTTGCCACTGCGGGAGAGCAGGGCGGACGTGTTGTGTGCAGCCCGATTGCATCTAACCGGGCCAGTTGCCGGCACCATACTTCTCGACGAGATACGCGACGCCCGCAATTGCCGCGATTGCGGCCGCGACGGCTCCACCCACGAACGGGCTTCTGTTCCGCCTTCGTGCAAGGAGGCCGCCTATCGGACCAACAATGATACCGATAATGAACGAGCGAGTCGTCGCACCACCAAATCCGTCAACAGCGAATTTGATCTGCGGAACGGAATAGACACCAACGATCACTCCTGTCACAAGCGCTACCGCCAACCCAGAGCAAAGTCCGAGCAGAGCGCTGTTTCGCCAGGCGGGAGGTTGACCGGGCGTTCGTCTGCCGTTGTCGTTCATGACGTTTCACATCACTATTCAATTCGCGGCGTCGACAAATTCGTCAACCGTGAGACCGGCAGAGCGAATCAAACTCCGGAGCGTTCCATTGGCAACTTCGTTGTGACGTGGAACAGACAGAGTCGCTGGCTGATTCTCACGGACCAAAATCATGTGGCTGCCGCTCTGATGGGCTTGCACCCAGCCGAATGACTCGAACACCTTCAAAACCACAAGCTCTCGCCCAATCATCGCGGGCAACCGGTCCATCAGGTAGCGACCTCCACCTGATGTGCATCGATCGTCAGTGGCATTCCTCGTTCCTCTCTCACCTTCAGGCACGCCTCGATCGGTTCTTTGATACTCGCGAGTGCCGCATCCTTTGACTCGCCTTGCTAACACAACCGGGAATTGAGGGGCATTCGACGACCCAGACCCCGTTTTCATCACGGTCAATTGCCACAGTGAACTTCATCGGGGACTTGTCCGATTGTGACCGACTGCTGTCAGTGTGACTGACGGCTTTCAGTTGGCGATCAATCGATCGTATTCGGCGTGGTTCCCGATCCAAAACCAAAGAAGGCCGTCGTCGACCTCAACAGCCAAAGCCCGGAAGTCGCGGCCCACGCGAGCGGATCGGAAACGGCTGACCTTCTTGAAATGCAGCGATGGATGTGACTCGTCCGCCTTCAGCAACGCGAAGTTCTTGTCCGCGAGTTCTTGAACCGATTCGGGCAAGGCGTGGTAGCAGTCCCAGAACGCGGATGTTGCATGGTGATTCATAGCGGCTTCGTGCGTCCCGCCCGATGTTCCGCGACGGCGGATTCTGCAAGCCGATCGAGCCGTCCGTGATTTGCGTCGTTCTCAATCTGCCGGTCCCATTGCTCCGAATCAAATTCATGGAACCAGTCACGAAAACGAGCGAGTTCATCCGGCGGCAAACGCGCCACCGATCGTTCAAGTTCGTTGAGGGTCATTGCATTGCCCGATCGAGAAAAACACTGTCAAAAATGAAAGGGGCTGTCACAATTCGCGGACGGTACCCGCCGCCGTCACACGGTCTTTCAGTTCCTGCACAAACGGCACGAATCTGTCTGAATCCGGCCGGGTCCGACAGATCAGAACGCGATGGTCTCGAAGCTCAGTTGGGAACAAAAGCCATTCTTCCCTTCGATAGACTATTGCGACACCCAGCATCCCGAGCCCGCCTGTGACCAAGACAATCGACGCCATCAGCTCGGGATAATCCGGCGAACCGTCAATGATCCAGAACACGCCTGCCAGAATAGCGGCGGCCCCGAAAAACAGGATGATCCAGCACAGGCGGGGAATGCATGTCATCGTGGTCGGATGCAATGCAATTGCTGTGTAAGGAGTCTCGGTGACCCAGCGAGTGCCGCCGTGCCGCATTTCGAACTTCACTGCGGATTCCGTCAGTTCGACCGTTCCACTGCATTCCAGCGTCCGAAATCGATATCTGATTGTCTCCATCCGACTCCTCGCACGCAGTTCACCCAATCTGTTTCAGCAGATTCACCATCTCAATCGCTGCCAGGGCGGCTTCGGTGCCTTTGTTACCGACTTTGCCGCCGGCTCGGTCCAGGGCCTGGTCCATGCTCTCGCAGGTGATGATGCCAAAGGTCACGGGGACGCCGGTTTCCTGAGTGATCCTCATGATCCCCGCCGCGACCTGGCTGTTGATGTATTCGTGGTGTGAGGTTGCTCCCTGAATGACAGCTCCCACGCAGATGACGGCCGAGTATTTGCCGCTCGCCGCGAGTTTGGAGGCTGCCAGCGGGATTTCGTATGAGCCGGGTACCCAGACAACATCCACTTTGTCGTCATCACCGCCCAGCCGTGTGATGGTGCCGAGTGCTCCGTCGACGAGTTTCGACGTGATCAGGTCGTTGAAACGAGAAACCACGATGGCAAACGTGGCGTCGGTGGCAGTCAGGATGCCTTGAATTGTGTTGGCCATGGAATTTCGAAATGGGAAGACAGAGATTTCAGCGGCAGGCTGGAACCACGGAGGCACAGAGAACACAGTGTCCCGGACGGACAAAGCCTCTGTGTTCTCCGCGCCTCCGTGGTTCCATTCTGTAATTCAAAAAGGGACCTGTTGTGGCTGCGCGTGACTTCAATCCAGATTCATCGACAACAGAAATTCTTCATTACTTTTCGTGCGTTTCATGCGGTTAACAAGCAGTTCCATCGCTTCCACCGGATTCATGTCGTTCAGCACGCGGCGCAGGACCCAGGCGAGCTTCAGTTCATCTTCGTTCATCAGCAGTTCTTCGCGGCGAGTACCCGATCGATTGACGTCGATCGCCGGCCAGATGCGCTTTTCGACCAGACGCCGGTCGAGATGCAGTTCTGTGTTTCCGGTACCCTTGAATTCCTCGAAGATGACTTCGTCCATCCGGCTGCCGGTATCGACAAGAGCTGTGGCGATGATCGTCAGACTGCCGCCTTCTTCGACGCAGCGAGCCGCGCCGAAGAAGCGCTTCGGGTGCTGGAGCGCTCCCGCGTCGACTCCGCCGGAAAGCGTCTTGCCGGAGTTGGGGATCTCCGTGTTCCATGCTCGGGCGAGACGCGTGATGGAATCCAGGAAGATGATGACATCGTGGCCGTATTCGACCATGCGTTTGGCTTTTTCGATCACCATTTCCGACACCTGAATGTGCCGAGCCGTAGGTTCATCGAACGTGCTGCTGACGACTTCGCAATTGTCGCCCTTCAGCTTGCGCTCCATGTCGGTGACTTCTTCCGGGCGCTCGTCGATCAGCAACACGATCACGTAGGCGTCCGGATGATTCCTGAGAACGGCGCTGGCCATTTGCTGCAGCAGGACTGTCTTGCCGGCCCGCGGCGGCGACACAATCAGGCCGCGCTGTCCCAGGCCGATCGGAGCAATCAGATCGACGACTCGCGTGCTGATGTGTTCGGCATTGTCGGCCAGCCGCAGCCGTTTTTCCGGGTGCAGCGGTGTGAGGTCGTCGAAGAAGACTTTGGCGGTCAGCAGGTTTGGATCCTGACCGTTGATGGCTTCGACTCGCAGCAGGGCGAAGTACCGTTCGTTCTCCTTCGGCGGACGAATCTGGCCCGCCACGGTGGCTCCGGTACGCAGCCCGAAGCGGCGAATCTGGCTGGGGCTGACGTAGATATCGTCTGGGCAGGGCAGGTAGTGGTAGTCCGGGCTGCGCAGAAAACCGAATCCGTCCGGCAGGATTTCCAGCGTCCCTTCGCCAAACATCAGGCCGCTGAGTCGCGTGCGTTCCTTAAGAATTCTGAAGATCAGATCCTGCTTCTTCAGCCCATTGTATTCCGTCAGTTTTTCCTGCTTCGCGATCTCCAACAGTTCCTTCATGGACATCCGCTGCAGATCGGCGATGTTGAAGTCAGCGACTTTTGACGGCGAAAAAGCCTCGGGAACCTCGTCTTCGTCAATTCTCGCGGAATGACGTTCGTCGGTGCGGCGTGAAATGCTGGCGGAAGCGGACAGTTCCTGGGCGGGTTTTGTGGATCGGTTCATGGCCGCGACGGGCCTCCGTGGAGAAGGGAAGTGTTAGACCTGAGGAATTTGAGAAAGGCAGAAAAACGAAGGGAAAAAATTTGAGTGCCGGTAATGTGCGGGCCGGAACCTCGAAACGTTGCTGGCGGTCGCGAGATTCTCGGAACATCGAACGATGTTCCTGATGAGTTCGGGTGTGGCAACGCGTTCGGCTGATGGAAATCTGTGCGTCGTTCGGTCCTTTCTGTTGCGTACGCGGTTGTCACCTGGTCCTTTCAGCCACGCTGGGAGACGCGATCCCGCATCGGGCTTAAGGATTGCCGGCGTCTTTTCCGTCAACGATTTTCCGAAGTATCCTTGTCAGTTCGTCGGCCGCTGATTTGATCGACTCCGAATTATCGACGACGTAGTCCGCCGCCTGTTTTTTTTTCTCAATGCTGAATTGCGTCGCTTCACGGCGGCGAAGTTCGTCCGGCGGCCAGTTTCGATTTCGCATGACTCGTTCCCTGCGAACCTGTTCCGGCGCGTCGATGAAAATCAGGATGTCGCACACGGAATCCCAGCCGGCTTCCAGCAGGAGTGCCGCGTCAAGTATGACGACGTCCACATCCGGCGGCGTCGTTCGAATTCCGGCTTTGATCTCCTGTCGGATTCCGGGATGCAGAAGAGCTTCCAGGTCACGTTTGGCGGTCTTATGTTCGTCGGTGGCTCCAAAAACTCTGTCAGCCAGTGCGGAACGGCAAATCTTACCTTTCTCGTCAGCAATTTCTTTTCCAAAGCGTTCCAGAATGGCGGCGACAATGACGGGATCGGACAGCAGTTCGTGGCCGATTCGATCGGCATCGAGAATGCGAATCTTCAGCCCCTCGACTCGCTTCACAACGGATGATTTTCCCGAACCGATACCGCCCAGGATACCGACGACCGGCGCGGAAGAAGAACGACGACGTGAAATACCGGAAGACAATTTTGACCGGCGGGGAATGAAGTCAGTTGAGAAGAAACACGGATCTCGCGGTGGCGAGCTGAGGACTGGATCTGAACGACGCAAGAGGCGGGGGCACGGACTGGACCGAGGATCACGTTCCGCTTTCCGTAATGAACCGCGTCACTCGTAAGAATCATGTTGTGCAATGGCATCTCGGAAGTCAAACGGTAGACTTCGCCGAAACCTCGATTTGCAGAACGTGGCACATGAAATCGGGGATTCGCGTTGCCAGCGAATCCTGAGTTTTATAGCCGTGTTTCGCCGGGACCGAAGCGTCCATCCCGCGTCGCCGGAACCGACAGGTCCCTGAGTTTCCTCCTGCTTTTTGAAAGGGTCGCCACCGAACCGGAGAATCCTGGCTGGGGGGACACTAATCAGCCGGAAGGGGCATTCGGCCGCAGAATCGTTCGCGAGCAGGTTCCCGCTCCGTCGCTGCACGACACGGGTTGACGGCACGCCTTCATTTCCGGCGCGGGAAATCTCAATGGAAGACTCATCAATGAACTCCGAACTTATCGCCAGAATCGATCAGGCCGCCGCTGAAGGACATCTGAAAGCGGACGCTCCCGCCAATGTCAAAGACTGGCTGTCAAAGGACTGCGTCGCCGCGTATCACAGCCGAATTGCTGAACTGATCGAAGCGGCGGACTGGGACACGCTGAATGAGTTGTTCTGGACATCAATCCCTTTCGGCACCGGCGGGCGCCGCGGGCCGATGGGAGAAATGGGGCCGGCAACAATCAACGACCGGACGATTGCGGAGTCCGCACACGGGCTGGCCGCGTACCTGCGCGAATCCGGTGTCACGGAAGGCGGTTCAGCAGTGGTGACGTGCGACACCCGGAACAACTCGATGCACTTCGCCCGGCTGACCGCAACAACGCTGGCGGCACACGGTCTACGGGTTTATCTGTTCACATCGCACCGGGCCACACCGGAACTGTCATTCGCCGTCCGACGGCTGGGATGCAGTGTCGGAGTGATGATTTCCGCGTCGCATAATCCGCCGGCGGACAACGGATTCAAAGCCTACTGGTCGAACGGTGCCCAGGTCATTCCACCACACGACAAGGGCATCATCCGGCAGGTCGAACAGGCCGGCGACATCCCGTCGATCGACTACGACGACGCGGTTCGCGACGGAAAAATCGAACTCATCGGCAACGAAATCGACAACGCCTATATCGACGAAGTGGCCATCCTGAGCAAGTCCGCAAGCCGCGATATCAGTGCGGTGTTCACTCCGCTGCACGGTGTCGGAGAAACGTCGGTCTTCAAAGTCATCCAGCGTCTGGGCTTCGACAGCGTTGAGATCTTCGAAGATCAGCGCCGGGCGGACGGCAATTTTCCCAACGTCCCGAAGCATCTGCCGAACCCCGAACTGACTGAAGTTTTCGATCCGGCAATCAAGTGGATCAACGAAACCAACCACAGCGCCGAACTGGTGCTGGCCTCCGATCCGGATGCTGACCGGCTGGGAGTCATGGCTCGCGCCGCCGACGGAAATTTCCGCTATCTGACGGGCAATCAGGTCGGAGCACTCATCACCGATTACCTGCTGCGCAAGCGCAAAGACGCCGGAACATTCAGTCCCGAAGATTATGTGGTCGAGACACTCGTGACGACGCCGCTGACGAAAGCGATCGCCGAAGGCCACGGTGCTCAGTCAGTCAGCGAACTGCTGGTCGGGTTCAAGTACATCGCGCAGACGATGGAAGAACGCGGCACGGATCACTTTGTCTTCGGCACGGAAGAATCGATCGGCTTTCTGGCGGGTGCCTACTGCCGCGACAAGGATGCTGCGATCGCCGCGATGTATATTCTGGAACTTGCCGCGGAACTGAAGGCCGAAGGACGGACGCTGCTGGATCAGCTCGACAGCCTGTACTGCCGTCACGGTTACCATTGCGAAGGTCAGAAATCCATCTATGCCACAGGGCCGACCGGGAAGTCAAAGATCGACGCCCTGATGCAGACACTGCGCCAAAAGCCGCCGGCTCAGTTTGGCCCGATTCGGTTTGTCGAGGTTGCTGACTACAAGACAGGCCGCCGCAGCAATATTCCCGGCGGTGAACTGCTCGGCCCGATTGAAAATCCTCGAGGCGATCTGCTGATCTACAAGTCGGCCTCCGACCAGCCTGTCCGCGTTCAGATCGCGGGCCGGCCATCCGGCACGGAACCGAAGATCAAATTCTACTTCTTCTGCCAGTCAGACCTGCCCGGAGGCAAAGACCTGAACCAGGCGAAAGGCGCCGGCGACAGCGTCATGAAGGAAGTACAGACGGCTCTGGGCAACTGGGCGGAAGCACAGATGTCGGATTCGTGAAGTTCGCGGTTGATGATCGCCAGCCTTCGTGTGTCTGAACAGACATTGCTGCGAACGGCACCAATCCGGACGGTCGCTCCGCCCGAGGTACCTGCGAAAATCCGGCGACGGATGCCTTGCAGGTCGAGTCGCGCCGGATGGCTACTGTCCTGCCCATCGTAAATTGATGTTTGCCACTGGCTGTGCCAGTGCCCTGGGCTCCGGAAAACACTGGCACAGCCGGTGGCACACGACCCACCGATCCACGCCTGACAATGCACTACGACGCTGCGCTGAAACTCACACTTCCGACTCCCGGACAGACCGGGCATTCCTCGACAGCGACCGTGTACTGATTGAAGCAGCGCGGGCACCAGCAGACAGCGTCGGCGTCCTGATCGTCCGGCCGTGCCAGTGCTTCGGTATCGATGCCAACTGAATGAAGTGACTCCGCCAGCGCGTCGGCCAGCATGTCTCGCGCCTGCACCAGAGAATCGCGGACGGCGGGGCTTTCGTTCGCCGCGGCCCGTTCAGAATTCACGGGGTGCCGCAGTTCCGCGAGGCACCTGCGGGCGAGAGACGTCAGCCGGTCTCGCGGCATGACGGCGGCGGCAACCGCCAGCGGATGTTCGTCACCCAAAGCATCCAGGCTAAGGCGATCTGACGCACGCACGGCGTACAGGGGAGACACGCACGAGAAGAGCAGGTCCTTCCAGCGATTCGACGATTTGTTCGGGTACATCCTTCGACTGCATCGCCATGCTGCGATGACTGTGGCCAGCCAGATCAGAAATGTCACGATCAAATAACGCCACAACGCTCCCCAGCCGTCGCGGGCGAAGTAGTACAGAATCAACCCCGCCCCGAAAATCCAGACCAGCAGCATCAACTGCAATTGCTGCAGGATGCTCAGTCGTTCGCGAAGCACGTGAATCCGACGCGAGGCGCGATTGATGTCGGTGTAACGCTGCAGGTGAGCATCCACCAACTGCCGCGGCGCCGTGGATTCGGAAAGTCGCCTGACCAGTCGCGCGCGCTGTTCGGCGGCGCGATTGCCGCCGGCCTCCACCGTGTGCCGCCCCAACGCCAGACGCCGACCGTCACGGCACACCGACCTCGCGTCGGTTGAATCAAACGGAATGTGGTGCCACGTTCCGTCCGGCAATTCGACGAACAGTCCGGCGTCACTCAGCAGGCTGTTCGGCGGGTGACAGACCAGTGTCGTTGATGTCGGCACCAGACTAAGAAGGTGCAGACGGCTGCGGTCATTTCCCAGGACATCCGGTGCCCCCGCCGGTCGCATTCGGCGGGGGACTCCTGTCAAAACCTGGCAGCGCGACGGCAGCCACAGGACGCATTCGCTGAGATAGATCACCGCCAGGACAAGAAACAGGATCTCGACGTCAGTCACAGGCGACGCTACGCCTCGCTTCGTCGGCCGGTCAGGAATCTCCAGACACCGCTGCACAGGGCGATGAAGCCAATCACGATGACCTTGATGAACTTCCCGAGCTTTGCCAGCAGGCCCATTTTTGATGCCGCGACCAGACCTCCGCCGGCAATCAGTGCGGTCAATCCGTATTCCGCAACCTTGTCACCGGCACTGAACTCCCCATACCGGTGACCGGGCTTGTAATCAAATCCGTTGAGAATCGAGTTGGTCGCGTCGACGGCTTCCTGCATCTGCGATTCTTCGGCAACCACCAGAACGTTCATGACGCCGCGGCGTCCGAGCAGTCTCATGCTGTAGTTCGCGCTGACAGCGCCGCTGTCGTCCCGAACTCGAAACGCCCAGACCAGATGGTTGGTGGTTTCGTCGTACCGGGGCTCGACAATCCAACTGTCCATGTGGATCGGACTCCAGCCCTGCGACGTGCGATAGGAATTTGAAGCCTCCGTGGCTTCCCTCATCGATTCGAAGATGGCGTCTGCGTCCAGCGAGGCCTTCTCGTCGTCCTTGACGTATCCGACGTCATCGAACGAGAACATCGTCGCCCAGTCGCGGGATTCGGGCATCAGCGTGGCCAGCGTGCTGTCGGGCGGGTTTTCCGTGAGTTGGTTCCAGATCTGCGACCCGGCCTGTCCCGTCAATTGATAGCCCTCGGGAACCTGGACCGTTGCGTTCGTACCGATGTCCGCCTGCGAAGGACCGGTGGTCCACTGGATTTGAGCATAAAGCTCAACCAGCCGGCGCGTCTCGGGATCGAGCTCCGATAAATCAATGTCGGATAACTCCGCGTTCTGATCCTGGGCGGACACGGTTGTGAAACCAACCATTGAAGACACCAGCCCGGCGGCGATCAGCACTGCAGCCGCGCGGAAAAACGTGCCGGGACGGAGTCCGGATTTATGGAGGTTAACGCTGGTCCGCATTGTGTGCCTTTCCGCGTGCTGAGACGGTTTGAATCAACCCCGTGTGACGGAGGCTGACGCCCATAGGAAACGTGGAAGAAGCATGGGCCGAAATGTGACGGTTGTCCAGCGATAATACGTCAGCGTCACAAATCCGCCGCATCCAGTGCCGGGCGGGTGCCCAGCCGGGCAGGGCGGTGCAGAAGCGTTCGTGCAGACAGATCGTCGGCATCAGGCGTGACAGGTCGCCTGCACGGGTCGGAAACCAGCAGTTGCAGGCCGTCGATGCAGGATTTCCAGAGCCGCCAGTCGATAGGCTTCCGCCATTGTGGGGAAGTTGAAAATTGTGCCCGCGAAAGCGTCGATCGGGATGTTTCCCAGCATTGCCAACTGGCCGGGATGAATCAGTTCCGACGCGGTATCTCCGGCGATCTGAATTCCCAGAAGCTGCCGACCGGCACCGTCCGCGACGAGTTTCAGCAGTCCGCCATCGGAAGCCATGATGTGAGCTCGCGCAAGCCGGTCGAAGGGAACCGTGCCTACAATCGCCGCGCCATGACGTTCGATGGCCTGCTTTTCGGACAAACCGATCATCGCCATTTCCGGAATCGTGTAGATCCCGGTCGGAATCAGATCCGCTGTTGCGCAGTGGGATTCGTTCAATGCGTGGCAGACGGCTCGCCGTCCCTGTTCCATGGATGTGGACGCCAGCGCCGGCGGACCGATGGCGTCGCCGACGGCATAGATGTTCGGAACCGATGTCTGGCAGAATTCGTTGACGTCCAGCAGTTCGCGGTCATTCGCCCGCAGGCCGGCGTTTTCGATCTGCAGGGAATCCAGGTTGGCAATTCGTCCCATTGCAGCCAGAGCTTTGTCGGCGCGGATCACTTCACCGGAATCCAGCGAGACTTCCACCTGGCTGACACCGTCCCAGACAACCGACCGCACGCCGCAGCCTCCGCGAAACCTGCCTCCGTTGGCCTGAAAGCGACTCAAAAACACGGCCACCAGGTCAGCGTCGAGAAACCCCAGCGGAGCGGGCCACTTGTCGATCATCACGACCTTCACGCCCAGTGCGGCAAACGTCGACGCGTACTCACACGCGATGACTCCGCTGCCCAGAACCGCGATCGACTGCGGCAGATACGTCATGGACAGAATGGAGTCGCTGTCCAGAATGTTTTCGTGATCGACGGCGATGTGCGACGCCGTTCGCGGCCGCGAACCCGTGGCGATTACGACCTTATCGGCAAGGACAGCCCAGGAACGCCCGTCGACGCTTTCAATCTTCACTTCGTCGGCGGCAACAAACGATCCCCGGCCGTAGGCACGCTCAACACCCGCCATTTCCAGACAGCACTCGGTGGCATCCTGGTGAGCGTTCACGACCTGCTCAAGCCGCGTCATCAGGCTGGCGATGCTGAGGTGGCAGTCCTGGGAAATGTTGTAGACGTTTCCGCTGCGGCGGCGGAAAGCTGTCAGCGTGACGGCTGTTTCCCGCAGAGTCTTGCTGGGAATCGTTCCGTACTGGACACATGCGCCGCCGACTCGCTTTTCGCGTTCGATGATCAGCACGCGGGCGCCGCGGCGGCCGGCTTCGACGGCAGCATTCTGGCCGGCCGGACCGCTGCCTATGACGACGACATCATAATGATTGCTGGCTGCGATCATGCGGCGGACTCCACCCAGTCAAGGATCTCGTGGGCCTTTTCGCAAATCCCCGCGATTTGCTCCGGATACAGATTCAGCACCGCAATCATCGGGTGCTGAAGCACATCCGTATCCGCGGCCAGCGTGCCTTCCAGTGTGTGCAGCGAAAGTTGGATGGCCAGATTGACAATCCGGGAATTCTCGCCGCAGGTTTCTGATTCCATCGGTGAGTTCTGATGCAGTACGGCTTCCGATAGTCGAGCGGGAAGGTCCCATTCCCGGATCAGCCGCGCGGCCAGAGGGATGCGGTGTTCTTCAGCGGCCTGCAGCAGTGTGTCGTCGTCGGCCGTGAATTGTTTGTCACGCCGACGGTCCGACAACTCCTGAAGCAGCACGGGGCGCCCGACGTCGTGCAACAGTCCGCTCATGAATGCCTCTTCCACGTTCAGCCGGCGGACGCGTGCGATTTCCTGCGCGAACGCGGCGGTCGCCAGCGAATGCCGGAAGGAATGCCGAACGACGTCTTCAAAGCCGGCCACGTCGAAGACGCGAGTCTGACAGTGGATCAGCACGACGATTTCCCGCACGCGCAGCAATCCCAGCCGAGCCAGCGCCTGCTGGATGGACGAGACGGTCTGTCCGCCGGAGTACCGCGTGGAGTTTGCGATCCGCAGCAGGTGTCCGGCCAGTGACTGGTCGCGCCGGATCAGGTCCACAAGATCGCGCGGTTCGCAGTCAATGTCATTCGTCAGTTGCAGCAGCTTTGCCGCGACCTCCGGCAGCACCGGAAGATCCACGTCGTCGGAATACAGGATGGATCGCACGGCTTCGTCGAGTGCTGCCGACGGGCCTGCAGCGGGCGCAGCGGATGTCGCGGTCATCGGTCGCCTTCCTTTGGTTCCGGAAGTCCGATAGCGAAGAGTACGCGCGTGAGCGCGCACAGAAACGACTTCCTCTGGCCATCATCGACCAGTCCTGCAGACACCTGAGACGGCGTTGCCGATTCACATTGCGGGTGCGGGTATTGCCGAATCCGTCGTGCCGTGTTCAACGGTTATCCGGACACCGCTGCGGGCGATTGCGTCAGCGATGCCGCCGCCAAGACTGGGTGATTCTACGACTGCCGCTTCACCAGCAGCGTCACATCGACGCGCGGACGGATCAGTTTCGCATCGAGAAAATCTGCGATCCATCGCCACGTCGTTGCGCTGTAAAAGCAGACATGCGTCGGATCTGCCTTGTAGTACCAGTCCGGAAACTGCGACGGTTGCGGCAGCGGCTGCGTCATGACGCCCAGCACGCCGCCGGGACGCAGGCAGGACCAAAGACGCTGAAATTCGCGGCCGGGCGAATGCAGATGTTCGGCGACTTCGGATGCCGTAATGAAGTCGCAGGTTCTGCTCAGCGCACTGCGGTCGTCGTTGTAGAACTTGTCGTAGTTCGTCACGCGATGTCCGAGTTCGCCAAACATCACGGACAAAGCGGGGCCGGGACCGCAGCCGAAGTCGAGTCCTTCGCTGTTCGGAGGCAGTACGTCCCGCATCGGCCGCAGCAGACGACTGAGAAATTCGCGGTATTGAGGATCGTCCGGCGAATTCCGGTGATGATCGTAGTGAGCCTTCTCATCAGCTTCGGAAAGAAAGAACTGCGGAGGCACAAAGACCAGTCGGCAGATTCCGCACTGCAGGTACTCACGCTTCGAGTCGCGGTGAAACGGAACGGCGTCGTCGCTGCTACACAGCGGGCACGGCGGCTGTATTTCGGTTTCGTCAGGCGTGCTTAGCGGCCGCATGGCGTCGAGTGGTCCCGATGGCGGCCCGGCGAATCGTCACGAAGAGCTGCCCGCCACGATCGCGCGTTCGTCCTGAACCATCGAATACAGGTGATTGGGAATTTCAAATCCGTCGGCCTGTTCCATCTGCTGCTGATCGACGATCCGGCACAGTTCGTCCAGATCGATGGCACTGCACCGGCTGTCGACTCGAATCAGCTCCGCGATTCCCGTCGGACACTGCATCAGTTGATCCGGAAGCAGAGCCGACATCGTGACCGGAAACAGCTTGAAGAACTCCATCTCCGGCCGGCCGAGCGTTGTCTTGAGCGAATGATGATAGAACAGAGCACACACCAGATCATCAGGGAAATGCCATTTCTGCGCGACCAGCGCGGCGGCAGCAGCGTGATTCCAGCCGAAGGTTTCCTGCTCCCAGTCGACCATGTCGCGTCCGGACTTCGCTTCGTATTCCATGAACATGATGTAGTCGGAATCGAACTGATTGGTCATCGCCGGCAGCATGAAGTCCTGCAGCAGTCCGCCCATGAACGCCAGTCCCGAATCCAGTTTCAGGTGTGCGGCCGTCGCGCGCGCAAACAGACCGCGCTGCAGCGATTCGTTCCAGAAGTTGCGGTGGTTCAGCAGTCGTGACTCCATTGCCGCGGTGGCAGCCTTGACTCCGGCCGCGATCAGATAGGTCTTGGCTGCGTTGAGCCCGATGTGGGAGATCGCCTGAGCCACGCTGCGGATGGGATTCTTGAGGCCGAAATTCGCGGAGTTCACGTATTTCAGAATCTCGAACGTCAGCCCTGGGCAGGTTTCGACGATCGCCGCCAGCTCCGGCACTTCGACATTCGGATCGGACGCTCGATCCGCGAACTGTGTGACCGCCTGCGGCAGAGCCGGAATTTCGATGTCGTCGGGAAATTCCAGGGACGCCAATTCATCCAGCGCCGCGGATCGCAGCTGAGTCCAGTTCAGCGTCTCGAGCGCGCTGGTCGACGTTTCAGAAGACGTTGTCATGTCGCTATTCGAGTCTTGAGCTGAAAGACGGCTGAGGCAATGGTCTGCCGTCCGGATCCGCCGTGGAATCTGTCCGCCAGCCTGTTTCATCGATCGCGATGCCGAAGACTTGCGGGAAATC
The DNA here is from genome assembly GCA_041398785.1 of Planctomycetaceae bacterium. Classification (NCBI taxonomy): domain Bacteria; kingdom Pseudomonadati; phylum Planctomycetota; class Planctomycetia; order Planctomycetales; family Planctomycetaceae; species Planctomycetaceae bacterium. The sequence goes on from JAWKUA010000002.1 coordinate 429,437, forward strand.
GCGCGAAGGCAGTTTTTTTCACCGACGAAACCAGCCCCGGCGAATCTCGCACAACAGTTTTCCGATTTCCCGGCGATGCCCCGCCAAAATGCAAGCTAACGTTGGCCAGACCGATGATGTCAGGTGATGTCATTCGACAGCAATGCGCGACAACCTCGGTGGTGAGTTCTTCCGATTCCCCTTCAGGATTCGCAGCGATGATGCAGACACAATCAGCCGGTAGTTCCGGCACCAGCACGTCCGGCAGCGGTCGGGATTTCTACCGGATTTTCTATGAGTGGCCGGTCAGTATTGAACGCAAGGGCGTTTTGATCACTTCCTTCGGCGAATCCGTGCCGTTCGTCGATTTCATGCTTTGCGGAAGTCTGATGCTGGTTGATCGCGGCGTACCGGATACCGCCGGTGCCCGTCGAATCATGCTGGAGATCGACTGCATCAAAGCCGTCAAGATCACCGACCCGATCGAAATGCCGCGTTTCACGGCGATGGGCTTCCAGGGACGAGTGGATCGCCGAAAGCCGGCAGCGATGCCCGTTCCGGCACAACGCTGATCAGCAGTCCGGGAAATCACCACGGTACGCGACAGGCCGGCCGCAAACGCCTACGATGGCGCAGTCCTGATTCGCCGTCGAGACATGATTTTTCGACTTCTGTCGCAATAAATTCCGGCAGCCAGCGTATGACGGTGAATCGTTCCTGATTCCCGACATCCATCGATTGCCAGCAGCCATGAATGCCACCTCTGCGATCGACCCGGCGTGGGCATGGTCTGAATTTGTTCCGTCCGAAACTTCCGAATGGAATCTGCAGGCGGCGGCTCACCTGTATCGTCGAGCCGGCTTTGCGGCGACGCGGCAGCAACTGAACGAAGCGGTTGCCGCCGGACTGGGCGCCGTCGTCGACGCCATGCTGAATGATGCCGCCGAGCCGCCACAATACGCCGCCGAAATTGAATCGCTGGCACAGGCCGGTCTGGCCACCGGAGACGTCCGGAAACTGTCCGCCTGGTGGACGTATCGTCTGCTGACGACTCCCGCGCAACTGACGGAGAAATTGACGCTGTTCTGGCACGGTCACTTCGCGACCAGCGCCGCTAAAGTGGACGACGCCCGGCTGATGCTGGCGCAGAACAATCTGCTGCGACAACACGCGCTGGGTGACTTCCGGAAACTGCTGCTGGAAATTTCCCGCGACCCGGCCATGCTGATCTACCTGGATTCGGCCTCCAATCGAAAGGCACATCCGAACGAAAATTACGCTCGCGAAATCATGGAGCTGTTCAGTCTCGGGGAAGGGCACTATTCGGAAAACGACATCCGGGAACTCGCGCGCTGCTTCACGGGCTGGGAAATCAAACGCGAGAAGTTCCGTTTCAACCGCTATCAGCACGATACCGGCACCAAGTCGTTTCTCGGCCGGAAGGGTGAATTTGGCGGTGAAGAAGGTGTCGCCATTGTCGCGGATCAGGAATCGGCACCTCTGTTCATCGTCGGCAAACTGGTCAGCTTTCTTGTGTTCGACGAACCGGTGCCGCAGGCTGAATTGCTCCAGCCGCTGGCAGATGAATTCCGGGACAACGGAATGCGGGTCGGTCCGATTGTTCGCCGCATTCTCACCAGCCGGCTGTTCTTCTCGGAACACGCCATCGGGCGAAAAGTGAGGTCACCGGTCGAATTCGCCGTCGGCTTTCTGCGGGCCCTGGAAGGCTCCACGAATTCTGTGGAGCTTGCAGAAGCCATGGACAGTCTCGGCCAGGGACTGTTCTATCCACCGAGCGTCAAGGGCTGGGACGGCGGCCGCACGTGGATCAACTCGTCAACACTGCTGGGACGGTCCAACCTGATTCACGATCTGCTGACCAGCGAAAAGACGCGGTTCGGAAAGGGGTCGCTGGCTGACTACCTTGCCGCTCAGAATGTCACGTCGGCCCGAGACGTCATTGACTGGTTTGAAACCTCGTTGTTCGCCATTCCGATCCCCTCCGCCGCGCGGGACCGCATCGCGAAGATTCACCAGTCACACGATGGCGACCAGGAAAGCCGCCTGAACGAAACCGTCCATGCCCTGTGTTCGCTTCCGGAATTTCAACTGGGATAATTTCAGCCGCGACCGGGACTGGTCGCCGCCGTTGGCCCGCGGTGCCCGATATTCCGGACACACGACAAGGAACCTCCGAGATGACTCATTCCACACGACGCGACTTCCTTCGCAGCACAGCCGCGGCTTCGGCCGTGTTGACGTTCACCGGCACCGCTCCCGGGTTCCTGCAGCAGGCCGCGGCACAGGGAAAAAGCCAGGAACGCATTCTGGTTGTTGTCGAAATGGCGGGTGGCAATGACGGATTGAATACGATCGTGCCGTTTGGTCACGATCAATATCGCAAACTGCGGCCGGAACTTGCGATCGCCAGAGAAGACGTGCTGTCGATTGACGATGAGCTGGGGTTTCACCCGTCGCTGCAGGGTTTCGCCGAACTGCTGGATGCCGGTCGGCTGGCAGTCGTGCAGGGCGTCGGATATCCCGATCCGAACCAGTCGCACTTTGAATCGATGGACATCTGGCACACCTGCCAGCGCAAGAACGAAAACCGCATCGACGGCTGGCTGGGTCGATGCCTGGAGTTGAATGCCGGCGCGTCACAGCAGGATCCCGCGGGACTGCATCTGGGCAGCGACAAGCAGCCGTTCGCGCTGATGTCTCGCAACATTCGAGTCCCGTCGATTCGAACGCTGGACCAGTTCAAACTCAAATCCGACGACGATCAGTTCCGCGCCGCCGTCCGCGAACTTGCTGATGCTCGCCGGGATGCCGGCAACGATCTGCTGGGATTTGTGCAGACCAGTACCAGCTCCGCCATCGCCGCCAGCGAACGCATTGAAGCCGCGGGAATGCAGGACAAGCCGTCCGGAGAATATCCGGACTCGGATCTCAGCCGGAAACTGCAAACCGTTGCCCGCTTGATTCGTTCCGGCCTGAAAACAACCGTCTATTACGTTCAGATCGACGGTTTCGACACGCATGCCAATCAGCCGGCGGCGCACTCGTCGCTGCTGAAGAAGGTCGGCGAATCGGTCGCGGCATTCGTCACGGACATGGTCGCCTGCGGTGAAGGCGATCGCGTGCTGGTGATGTGCTTCAGCGAATTCGGTCGGCGCGTTCAGGAAAACGCCAGCGAAGGCACGGATCACGGCACCGCGGGTCCGATGTTCCTTGTGGGAACAAAACTCAAAGCCGGACTTATCGGTGCCCACCCCAGCCTGGACGATCTGCGAAACGGCGACCTGAAGCATCACACGGATTTCCGCAGCGTGTACGCGGCGGTACTGGAAAACTGGCTGGGCTGTGAGTCGAGAACGGTGTTGAAGGGTCACTTCGATCCGGTCGACGTGCTACAGGCGAACGCGTAGCCGCGTGCCGACGACGTAGCTTCCGGGATTCCCGGTTGCCGATAAGATGCGGGAGACCCAATGGAAAGCTCCGCGTCGTCCGCAGATCATCGTTCGAACTGAACGCTCATGCCCCAGTCAACACTGCCCGATATCAGAGCCGTCGTATTTGACCTGGACGGCCTGATGCTGAACACGGAAGACATTTTCGACCAGGCCGGGAAGCAGCTTCTGGCTCGGCGCGGCATGGAGATGACTCCCGAGATTCACCACGCGATGCTCGGACGCCGCCCGGCCGAAGCGATCGAAGCCATGAAGCGGCTGACGGGGATTACCGATTCCAACGAGTCGCTGTTCACGGAAACACGACAGCTCTTTGCTGCGATCGCTGAAACGTCGCTGGCGATGATGCCGGGACTGATCGAACTGCTCGACCAGATCGACGGCGCCGGTCATCCCAAAGCCGTGGCCACGTCCTCACCGCGAGACTATATGACCAGCATGCTGCAGCGGTTTGAATTGCTGAGCCGTTTTCGCTTCACGCTGACGGCGGAAGACGTCACTCACGGCAAGCCGCACCCGGAAATCTATCTGACTGCGGCGGAAATGCTGAAGGTTTCGCCGGCAAACATGCTGGTGCTGGAAGACAGCGAAACCGGCACCAGAGCCGCCGCCGCTGCGGGAGCCTTTGTCGTGTCCGTTCCGAATCGACACACTGCGGTTGGTGACTTCAGCATGGCTTCCATGCAGGCGGCCAGCCTGGCCGACGCCGCGCTGGGGGCTCTGTTCGCCCGCTGAATCGCGTCGCCGAACAGCTCCCGACCGGAGAGCACCGCTGTCAGTCTTCGTCGTCGAAGATCAGCAGATCATCGTCATCGATCGAAATGATTTCGTCATCAGCCGGACCAACAGGCTTCGCGCGGCCGGAGCGTCCCGGACGGATGACCTCGACTTCGTCCAGAATTTCGAGATCGTCGTCGTCGACAATGACGATGTCGTCGACGATCTCCACGATCTCCACTTCCGCCGATGACGCTTCGTCGAGGACTTCGACTTCATCGCCGAAATCCAGATCGTGAATCACGTCGACGTCGGCAATCGCTTCCAGTTCCTCAACGGATACGGCAACGCCTGCATCGTCGGAGTCCATCAGCGGACCATCATCCAGATCGATGATCTCGTCATCCAGAACTTCGATAATTTCATCGTCGTCGACCGGCGTCCGGCCGGCAGCGGATCCCTCAGTTTCGTCAATCAGCACAACGCGGCGCGGCGCGTCCGCATCCTGTACTGCCGGCGAATCGGCTGAGACCACCGGCTTCCTGGACTCAATCTTTGCGTTGGGGTGAAACAGAAACTCAACGTCACCGATCGAAAGCTTGTCGCCGCCGGTCAGGAGTGCTTCCTGAGTCACGCGTTTTCCGTTCAGCCAGACGCCGTTCATACTGCCCAGGTCGCGAACGAAGTAGCGGTCGTCCGCCTGCACCAGACAGCAGTGCTTGCGGGAAATCTTCTGGCTGTGAGTAATCACCGCGTCGCAATCGGCGCTGCGGCCGACCAGCACCACCGCGCGATCGACGGGGATCAGCTTGCCCTTACCGGTTGGCTGCAGAACGGCCACCATTTTCGTTATTCTTTCGATTTGTCAGGGCAAGCTGGCGCAACACATAAGCGACGGTCCGGCGATCTTCCCGCGGCCCGCTGGTCGGTCGCGGGCTGAATCAATGACCGGGAACCATTCAGTATTCATTCGCATCTGCATTGAATCATCGGATTTCCGGCGATTCCACGAGAAGTTCTCTCAAGAAAATGAGTCTGTTCGCCGCAACTGAAGAACAAAATCGTCAAAGTGCGCGCCCCCTGGCGGCACGGATGAGGCCACAGACGCTGGACGAATTCGTCGGCCAGCGCCACATGCTGGAATCCGGCCGGCTGCTGCGAAGAATGCTGGACGCCGACCGGCTGGGATCACTGATTTTCTTTGGTCCGCCCGGTACCGGAAAAACGTCGCTGGCTGAGCTGATCGCCAAACACACGCGACGCCGCTTTCGCCGACTGAACGCCACCATGGCCGGCGTTAAGGAAGTTCGCGAAATCCTGAGCGAAGCCGAACGCGAGCTATCCGTAAACGGCAGGCAGTCTGTGGTTTTCATCGACGAACTGCATCGGTTCAGCCGTTCTCAACAGGACATCCTGCTGCCTGACGTCGAAAGCGGCACGATCTCGCTGATCGGAGCAACCACGGCAAACCCGTTTTTCTCGCTGGTGGCGCCGCTGCTCAGCCGAAGCCAGATCTTCGAATTTCAGGAACTCCGGAAGGAAGATCTGCTGGATCTGATGGAACGGGCACTCCGCAATACGGAGCGGGGACTGGGATCTCTGAACGTCACGGTTTCCGACGACGCCATGCAGTTCATCGCGGAACTCAGCGACGGCGACGCCCGGCGGGCACTTTCAGCTCTGGAAATCGCTGTGCTGTCGGTTGCAGAAACCACAAGACACGTCGACACCGACGTCGCTCGCGAATCCATGCAGAAACGAGTCGTACGATTTGATCCCACCGGAGACGATCACTACGACGTGGCCAGTGCGTTCATCAAGAGCATCCGCGGCAGCGATCCCCAGGCAGCGCTTTACTGGCTGGCTCGCCAACTGGAATCCGGCGAAGACCCGCGGTTCATCGGTCGCCGGCTGGTAATTGCGGCGTCGGAAGATATCGGAAACGCCGACCCGCAGGCGCTGCTGATTGCGACCGCCGCTTTTCGCGCGACGGAAACCATTGGAATGCCTGAGTGCCGGATCAATCTTTCTCAGGCAACGACGTATCTGGCATGTGCTCCGAAATCAAACGCGGCCTACACCGCCATCGATGCGGCCCTGGAAGATGTCCGCAATCACAGCATTCTGCCGGTGCCAATGCATCTCCGCGACGGACATTACCAGGGTTCCGCCAGACTCGGCCACGGCCAGGGGTATCAGTATCCTCACAACGAAGCGGATGGCTGGATCGCGCAGGACTATCTTGGCGTCGAAAAGGAATACTACGTGCCCACGGACCGCGGACACGAAGCGGTCTTCCGCAAAAGGCTGGACGAATTGAAGCAGCGCCGCGAACAGCACGGATCGACGTAACGCCAATCTGCTGCCATCCGGTAGCGCCGATGGAAGTGCACAGCGGTCCGATTCTCAACGTCGCGGATTTCGGCCGTGACGAGCTGACGCAACGTGCAACGACACCGTTTCTTCTGTCAACCGCAGATCGCCGCTGCCGGGAGGATTCCGGAGACTAGCCGGCTCGGGTAGTGATGCGACTCGCCAATCAGGTGTTCGAATGCTACGGTATTCAGTGTTCTCGCTATGGAGTTCGGCCGGGGCGTCTGCTTCGCGGAAACCGACGGACCCGGAATCTCGTTTCAAGGAGGAACTGATGCGAGTCAAGAGCAAACCCAAGGCGGACCCGCCGCGTCGCGCGACGTTGCTGCAGGAGCTATCGCGTGCGATTGCGTCGGACGTCGACTGCGAAGTGACACCGTGGACGGTGCGGCTGACGGGAAGAGTGTCGTCGTGGCACGACAAACAGGTCGCCAGCGAAGTTGCCAGACGTTTGTTTCCTGAACAGCGGATCGACAACCAGCTTGTCGTGACGGTTCCGAAATAGCGAACCGCTGTCGACGGAACTTATGCCGCTTTCCGAATCACCGGCTGACTTGCGTACCAGGCCAGCATGCCCGAAATCCTCCCCAGACGCTCGTGCTCCGACCATCGCTTCAGCGCCCGCCCCGTCAGCGCTGCCAGTGATTTGGGCACCGCCAGACCCAGCGTCCTGCGGAACTCAATTCGCTGCCCGATCGGCTGTTTTTCGAATCCCAGCCCCAGCTTGAAATGATCGAGTGGCTCCATTCCCTCCAGCAGCGACTGAAAGCCGATCGACACTTCGCTGACGTCGCCGCGTTCCATCGCATGTTTCAGAAACGAATACAGCATTGCGTTATTCGGATAGTGCTTCAGCGTGCTGCGATCGGACCGGACGATGCAGATATTCTCGACGGCCCCGATTCGGAATGAAATCAGGTACGAAGCCAGCATGCCATCATGCCACGCACCCCACGCGGTCGCCGCGGGACACCGGTCGGCGGCCGAGTAGTAGTCGCGCCAGTAGCGTTCAAAGTCGCCGGGAATGCTCCGTTGCTGGCGAAGCAGCGTCTCGCGATTGAGCCGCAATCCGTCGTCGGCCAGTTGTGAGAATTCCAGCCGTCCATACTGACACTGTTCCAGACCACGCCGCGTCTGATTGCGGGCCTTGCTGGTTTGCGACGCCAGGTCATAGTCCCTGTCACGAACGACCAGACGGTAGCTGGACACGCCTTCGGACACGCGGCAGCAGTAGCGAGCCGCCAGTCCCCTGCTTCCCAGGACAGTTCCGAAATCCACCGCTGCCGGGTTCAACTGCGTCTCGAATGGAAAGCACGTGTAGACGTGTGGCTTCACATCGAACCAATGCACTCCCGCGGCTTCATGAACCATGTGGCCGATGCGTTGCAGAAACTCGGCGTAGTGTTGAGCGTCCATGCGTCTTCGTCCGTGCCTGTTCGTCCGTGGTCTCTGAAGCGAATTCAGGCGGAAATCTGACACATCCCGGTTCGCAGGGCCAGAGGGATTGCACGCTTCGGCAGATACTGCCGATTCCGGCGGCAGCGCGACAAATTGCCGGCGCGGGTTGTACTCGCGTAGATCATCTCTGACAATTTCTCACCATGATCTGCTTTCCCGATCCTTTATTCGGAGCCAGCCTGATGTCTCGAAATTCGCTGCTTTTCTATGCATTCGCATTCCTGATCGCCGCCGCCTTCTCCGCTGAAGGTCGGGCTCAGACGCGAGAGGAGAAGGTTCGCGAAGATCGCCGCCGAGTCGAAGCGGACGGATTCTGGATCTACAACGACCTGCCCAAAGCGTTCGCCGAAGCGGAACGCACGGGCAAGCCGATCGTCGTCGGCCTGCGCTGCATTCCGTGCGAAGAATGCGTCAAGCTTGATGACGAACTGGTCGACACCGACCCGGCCATTCGTCCGCTGCTGGAACAGTTCGTCTGTGTGCGAGTCGTCGCGACCAACGGTCTGGACCTGTCGCTGTTTCAGTACGACACGGACCAGTCCTTCGCGATGTTCATGCTGAACGCCGACCGCACGATCTATGGCCGCTTCGGGACACGGTCGCATCGCACCGAATGGCTCGGCGATGTGTCGCTGAAGGGACTCGCCGTCGCTCTGGAGAAAGCTCTGGAACTGCACAGGAACTACCCGACCAACAAACAGGCTCTGGCGGGCAAGACCGGTCAGCCGCTGGAATTTGCCAGCCCGGAACTCTTCCCGTCTCTCAAGGACAAGTTCACGGACTCTCTCAACTACGAAGGCGAAGTCGTCAAGAGCTGCATTCACTGCCACCAGATCGGCGACGCCCGGCGGGACTTCTATCGCCAGAAGGGTCAGCCGATTCCCGAGAAGCTGCTGTATTCGTACCCGCATCCAAAAGTCGTGGGCCTGACGATGGATCCGCAAAAGGCAGCGACAGTCAAGGCCGTTGAACCTGGTTCCGCCGCCGACGACGCCGGAATCAAGGCAGGGGATGAAATTACGTCGCTGGCCGGCCAACCGCTGATCTCCGTCGCCGACGTCCAGTGGGTGCTGCACAATACTGATCCGTCCGGCGGACAGATCGCCGCATCAATTCTTCGCGAGAGCGAGTCAATTGACGTGGTCCTGAATCTGGAAGACGGCTGGCGACGAGCAGACGATATTTCCTGGCGAGTCTCGTCGTGGGGCCTGCGACGCATGTCGACCGGTGGCCTGAAACTTGCCGAGCTTCCGGCAAACGAACGCCGTCAATTGAAGATTGCCGACGATCACATGGCACTGAAGGTTGAGCACGTCGGTCAGTATGGTGCTCACGCCGCGGCGAAAAATGCCGGCTTTGAAAAGGGCGACGTCATCGTTCAGTTCGACGGCCACCGCGACCTGTTGCGAGACGGCGACGTGCTGGCTTATGGCGTGACGCAACGCAAACCGGGAGACAAAGTGCCCGTGACCGTCCTGCGAAACGGCAGCGAGAAAACACTGCAACTGCCAATGCAGGAATAAAAGACAGCGTAGCCGTGGCCGCACCGGAGTCGCAGTTGCCGTTACTGGTCATCGTCGGTGTCTGCCGCGGGCGAAGCCACTCTCGCACGCCCAAGCTCACGAGACAACTCGCTGAGTTCCGCACAGATTTCCAGTCTCCGCGTCACGGCTTCGCGCGACATGTCCGTGCTGATTCCACGACTGAGCCGCTTTGCTTCCTCTGGATCAATTGGTGTTTCGGTCGACATCGAATCCCAGTTCCTCAAGGTCAGCAAGGTCGCGAAGCCGACCTGCCATGCGTTTCATCTTCGCCAGTCCGTCACGCGAAACAACCCAGACCGTCCGCGAATCCAGCTCCAGTTCTATGCGGCTCTCCCAGACGTCGTTCAGAACAGGCGTGATCAGCAACAGGTCCAGCGTCAGGAATTCGGATCCCATCGGCTTCGAGATCCGGAACACCTTCCGAACGTCTTGTGTTCCTGTCCCAAAAGGAATGATCCCCGCCGGAACCGTGAAACCGATTTCCTGCAGCGCCGTTTCCGCACGGGCCAAATCGTCCTCCTGAATGATCACGTCCAAATCACGTGTCGCTCGCGGAAAGCCGTGTATCGCCACGGCGATGCCACCACAGACGGCGTACTTGACGGTGGCGGACTCCAAAGCGTCAAGGACGGCGAACAGTTCTTTCTTGAGATTCATGGCGTGTCTTCGACCATCCTCAATGTCGGCAATTCCCATCGATTCTCTCGCTGCAACAAGCCCGATACACTCCGACTCGACTTCACCGGCACACGGCATCACGGACAAACCTTTCACAGCGCGGAGAACCGAATGGCGACGCGGATACTAAGTATTTCCGGACTGCGAGGCATCATCGGCGACGGACTGGACCCGCTGTACGCTGCCGAATTCGCGGCCGCCATGGGCACCATGTTCAGCGGAGGAAAAGTCGTCGTCGCGCGAGACGGACGATCCACCGGACCCATGATCTATCACGCAGTCGTCTCCGGATTACTGGCGACCGGCTGTGAAGTCGTCGACGCGGGAATCTGCACGACTCCGACCTGCGGTGTTCTGGTCAGGCATTTGGACGCCGCCGGCGGAATTCAAATTACGGCCAGCCACAATCCCATTGAATGGAACGGACTGAAGCCGTTTGCTCCCGATGGCAGCGTCTTCAATCGTGACCTGGGACAGCAACTGATACAGGTTCTGGAGGCGGTTCCCGAAGACGGTTCCGGCGGAATTCAGTGGAAGGACTGGTCCGGCATCGGGTCGGTGACTTCGCTGGAAGATCCGGCCGGGCCGCATCTTGACAAGGTGCTGTCACTCGTCGATGCGGACGCGATTCGCCGACGACGGTTCAAAGTGGTGCTCGATTGCAATCACGGCAGCGGAGCCACCTGCGGGCCGCGCCTGCTGAAGGAACTCGGATGCGAAGTGACGGTGCTGGGCGGCACGCCGGACGGAAAGTTCGAACACATTCCGGAACCCGTGGAAAAAAATCTCGGGGATCTTTGCGCTGCCGTCAGCAGCCATCGCGCCGACGCGGGCTTCGCTCAGGATCCCGATGCCGATCGGCTGGCCATCGTCGACAACACGGGCCGGTTTATCGGTGAAGAACTGACTCTGGCACTTGCCGCGGACTACGTTCTGGCCAGGCGCAAGGGTCCGTTCGTCGTCAATGGTTCGACAAGCCGAATCACAGCCGACATTGCGGAAAAACACGGCTGCCATTTTCACCGTTCGTTCGTGGGGGAAGCTCACGTCTGCGCGAAAATGCGAGCCGTTCAGGCCGTGCTCGGCGGCGAAGGCAATGGCGGCGTGATCGAACCGAGAGTCGGCTACGTTCGGGACAGTCTGGTGTCGATGGCCTACGTGCTGGCCGGACTTGTCGAACGCGGCGACACGCTGGACGCCTGGGCCGATTCGCTGCCGTTTTACACGATCGTCAAGGACAAGCTGGAATGCCCTCGCGAATCCGTCGCCGCAGCGTGCGACGCGCTGCGGCGGAAGTTCAAAGACGCGGAGGCCCGCGAAGGAGATGGTCTGAGACTGGATTGGGCGGATCGGTGGGTGCAGGTGCGAGCCAGCAACACGGAACCCATCCTGCGAGTCATCGCGGAAGCTCCGGAAACCGCCGACGCCGAACAATTGTGCCAGCAGGCGATGGATGTGGTGCAGCAGGCCGTCGGTTGACGGATCGTAATTCGCTGGCCATGCGGCTGAACCATTTTTCAGACGGCTTCCAGCGAATTGCATCGCCCGCGACGTACAACAGGGAAGACCTTCCGCGTCAGTCGCTTTCAGGAACGGAAAATCGCTATGCAACACGCCTACGTCGACCGCTTTGTCAGCCTGCTTGATCCCGAAGCGAACACGCTGCTGAACGTTACCGTGGACGATGCCATCGAGCGGCTGGGATCGGGCGATGTCGCGAAGCTGCGTCAGATCGACGGCCAGTTTGCTCTGGTCCATCGCAACGGACATATCATCCGCATGGCTCGATCGATCGGGCGACCAATGCGATACTTTCTGGCGAAGCAGGTCGCCGGGCCGTGCCTGATCGTCGCCGAACGCATCGATGAGATCGCAGGTTGGCTGAAGAACGAAGGGCTCGACGATCAGTTTCATCCGTCGTACACGCGAATGGTCCCGGCTCATCACATCGTCGAAATCGCCCTGGTCGGCTGCCCGGATCCCAACCCGACCTACACGCGGTTTTTTGATCCGCAGCCGAATCAACTGCCGTCGGATCTCGACAGGATCGGTTACGAGTACATCGTTGCGTTGCAAAAGGAACTGTACCTGTGGCTGGACCAGATTCCCGTCAGTGAACCGATCGGCGTCATGTTCAGCGGCGGCATCGACAGCGGAGCCGTCTTCTGTGCCACATACGACTGCCTGCGCAAGCGAGGTGAATCGCCCGCGCGACTAAAGGCGTTCACGCTTTCGATCGACGAATCCGGCCGCGATGCCGAACAGGCTCACCGGTTTCTCAGCGATCTGGATCTCAGTCTGTTCCTTGAAGTTGTCGATGTTCCGGCGACCGCCGTTGACTATCGCGAAGCCGTCCGGCTGATCGAAGACTACAAACCGCTGGACGTTCAGGCAGCCGCGATGGGGCTGGCTCTGTGCCGCGAAATCCGCAACCGATATCCCGACTGGAAGTACCTGCTCGATGGCGACGGTGGCGACGAAAACCTGAAGGATTATCCCATCGAAGAAAACAGTGAACTGACAATCCGCAGCGTTCTCAATAACCAGATGCTGTACCACGAAGGCTGGGGAGTCCACGCCGTGAAACATTCTCTGACGTACAGCGGCTTCAGAGCCGTGAATCTGACGTACAGCGCGGTGCCGAACAGAGCCGCGGGCACGTTCGCCGTGTCGCGGGCACCGGCTCGAAAATTCGGTTTCCGACGGCTTGGCAGCCCGTTCGCCGTTCGACAAACGTCATCGAAGTCGCAGAGGGCATCCACGAGCGTTCATCGACCTGACCGACTGGCAGCACGACAAACTGTCCTGCACATCGCCTAAAGGGCGAAATCTAAAGCGTCCGCCGCGGCATCGAACAACTCACGGGCCTGACGATGCCCGTCTACGAAAAACGCCGCTTCCAGCACGGAGCGACTGTGGACGAAAAGTTCGCCACACTGTTCCCACCGGACGAAAGCAGCTACCGCGAAGCGTTTTCTGAATTGTTTACGTGGTAGAGAACACATCTCGTGTACGTTTCGAGATGCATCGCAGTCGGATGGCCGGCTCGCATCACGGTGATTCGATCAAGTAACGGTGCGGGGGCCGAACCAGCGAAACAACGGCCGCATCACGGTCGACGATCAGTGCAAACAGTTCAATGATGTCGCGACCGAGGATGCTGATATCAAGCGATTCCAGTTGCGTGAACGCGGCATACTCACCACGGAAGACTGCCGCCTGGCCGTCATCGCGAAACAGGCGGATTTCCGTTGGCACTCTCACGGACTCGACGACACCGCCCACACCGCCCAGACGGTGATCCGGCGTGTCTGCATCAAAACCCAGCACCTCAAGGATGGCTCCACTGAAGACCGTGCAATCGGCTCCGGTATCGACAAGGAACGAACGCGCGGATACCCAGCCACCCTGAACGTTCAGCACTTCCGCTCGGATGATCGGCCTTATGAATGCGTCATCGCATTCAAACCATTCGCCGTCAACTCGCATAGATCCGGGAGACTTTCTCTTTCGGAATGTAATGTACGAAGCGCCCCTCATCATGGGGATGCACGGCGGCAGCCATCGCAACCGCTTCGCTTGCTGTGTCCGCCACGAAAAGCTGTTCTCCGGAAACACAGATGCACTTGCCGCGATGGACCGGAAAGATCTCCGAAGCATGTGCCTGCAGCCAGGCCGCGTTCCGATCGGATTGCTCACGGCGGATTCTCGCCGCAGCCAGTTCTGATGGATCGCACGTTGGATTCATGACAATTCTGTTCTGCCGATTGTCCATTTTCGCTTCTTTCAGACTGGACCGCGTCGTTCTCGTCCCATTCTGTTCTGTCCCGCGCTAAAAAGCCATTCCCGCCGCTGGAAATGATCAGTCCCGACAGCACAACGTCAGCACGCCAGCGCCATCAGGCGTTCTTCCAGTTCGGCGATGATTTCGGCGACGGACCTGCCGCGGCAGGAGCTCGGCAGGTTGACGGCTTCGTCTGACTCCACCCACGCCAGGACTCGCTTTTCGGCGGCGACAACCGTACTGTGATCCCGACCGCCGAAGTAGGCTCCGATTTCGCGGTAAGCCAGCTTTGTCAGCTTGCGGGCGATGTACATGGCCAGAGATCGCGGGCACGCGACCGCACGACGACGAGACTTGCTGCGCAGATCGGCTGCCGTCAGACCGAAGGCGTCACAAATGACTTTTTCGACGTCGTTGATCCGCACCAGTCTGCGGCATTCGCGTTCCATGTCTCCCAGAATCTCGCGGGCCCGGGCGACGGTGATCTTTCTTCCCGTGAGTTCAAAGTGACTGTGCAGGCAGTTCAGAGCCCCCTGGATCTCCCGAACGTTTTTCTGGCACCTGCGAGCGACAAAGTCCAGAGCTTCCTGAGTAAAGCTGCCGGTCATCGGAAGGGCCAGCGACCGAGTCATATTCCGCCGCGTGTCTTCGCAGGGCGCTTCAATCCGGCAGACCAGACCGCTCATGAAACGCGTCGTCAGTTCTTCACGATGTTTTGTCAGCAATCGCGGATGACGGTCGCCGGAAACAACTAATTGGCCGCCGTGATCGATGACCTGCACGATCGTGTGCAGGAATTCTTCCTGCGTCGCCTTCTTGCTGTCCAGAAATTCGATGTTGTCGATCAGCAGCACATCGACGTCGCGAAACCTCTGTCGAAACGACGGTACTGTTCTGGCCGCCAGCGCCTGCATGAAGTAATTCGTGAAACCTTCGCTGGTCAGGTAGATCATTCGCAGATTTGGTTTCGTCCTGCGGATCTCGGAATAGATGCCTTCCAGCAGGTGCGTCTTGCCGACTCCCGTGGATCCATGGACGTACAGCGGGTTGAATCGTTCGCCTGGTGCCTGCACCACCTGTCGAGCGGCCAGCAGCGCTAATTCGTTGCATTGTCCGGGAACAAATGTCGTCAGCGACTGAAAACGACGGCGTCCTCTTGCGGGAACAGAGAGCGGCTGCGGCCCGGACGCCGATGGAGTTCCGTTGCGCGGCGAAGAACGCTGTGGTTCCGGGGCATTCGGAAGACAACGTTCTTCCGACGCGGCGGAACCTTGGCCCCGGCACGACGACGGCGGATCATCGTGCCCATTCGATTTCGCCGTTTCCGATCCACACGGGATCTGGCCGGGAACGGACTGATCCTTCAGCTTCGGATCCACCACGATTTCGAAGGACGCGGATGGTCCCAGCAACTGCGACGCGGCATGGTTCAGTTGCCTGCGAAACCGCTTCATCAGCCAGTTGCTGGTAAACGGATTCGGCGCGTAAATGAGCAGCATGTTGTCGGCCACTTCAAACCGCAGACGGCCGCTGAACCAATGCCGGAAATTCTGTTCACCGATACAGTCCCGGATCATCGAGTCAATGCGACTCGCGTCATTTTCAGGCAGCTCGCGCGGACTCTGTCCGTGGTGACTGGGCTGCGTCATGCGACCCCTCCGTCATGACTCCGCGCAGCATCGAACCGGGCCGTGTTAGTGCAGCGAAAAGCAGCGGCACTCCGTCGCCTGATCGTCGGGGCATCGGCGGACAATGCATCGTCCGACAGAATTGCCCGAACTCAGAGAGGTGGCAGTAAGATGCTCAGGGAGCCTGATTTGGCTTGGACCTCGCGACGAAGGTGCAGAGTCAACGTCACGAGATGGCTTACTCACTCAACGGCGGCGATGTTACCTGCGGATGCGGGGCTGTCAAATGTCCGCGCTTCATTTATTCTTCATGTCGCAGACCCGCGAACCGAACTGCGTATGATGCTTTGACTTCGAGTTTTTCAGTGAAAGATGGCGGCCGCAAACTTGCGAAATCCGCCGCAATTCGTCTCTGCGGAAACGACGTCCGGACAGGTGCCTTTGTGACGAGAATTAACGTTGTCTTCTCCATCGGAGCACTGCATGGCGGCGGTTCGGAACGACAAATCCTGCTGGCGCTGCGGCATCTGAACCGAAAGGAATTCGCCCCGATACTGTACCTGATTTACCGGCACGGACCGCTACTCGATCAGGTGCCGGATGACGTGCCAATCGCTGTCTTTGCAGAACGCTGCAAGGCGCCGACGCTATACTGGCCGGGCGGCATGCATCGGCAGCGCGTCAGCGACATGGCGAAGTTTCTGAAGGAAGTTCGCGCCGACGTCTGCTACGACCGTACGTTCCTGATGACACTGATCGCGGCCGACGCGGCTCAGCGCGCGGGAGTTCCGAATGTGTCAACGGTTGTCACGGATCCGGAACTGGGATTCGCACCGGTCGCCGGACGATTTCAGCTCATCAAGAAGCGGCGATTGCGACGACTGTATGGCAATTCTTCGAAAGTCATGGCTGTATCAAATGGAGCCGCGCGGTCGGCGGAACGCTTTTACGGCCTGAAACCCGACAGCGTGCAGACTCTGTACAACGGCGTGGACGTCGGCGCGCTGCAGGCTGCGGCGGATTCCGATGTCGACGATCCCTGGTGGACCGCTGCCGGTGACGGCCGACCTGTGTTCCGGATCGTCTCCGCGGGACGGCTGAACCGGGAGAAGGGATTTCACCTGCTGATCGATGCAGTTCGGCAACTGCAACAGCAAAAGCCAACGATCGATTTTCGGCTGGCGATTCTGGGTGACGGGCCTGACGGGCGACAGCACCTGGAACAACAGACCGCCGCGCTGGACCTGAGCAACACCGTGCATCTGCCCGGATTTCGCACGGACGCCGCGGCATGGTATGCCAGCGCGGATCTGTACGTGCTGTCCAGCCTCCTGGAAGGCATGCCCAATGTGCTGCTGGAGGCAATGGCTGTTCAAACGCCGGTACTGGCCACGGACTGCCCTTCCGGACCGGCCGAGATTCTGGACAATGGAACCTGCGGCCTGCTGTGCGAACCCGGCAGCGCCACGGCACTGTCGCAGGGGATTCATGCGATTCTGCAGGATCCGAAAAACGCGGCGATGCGGTCGGAAAGGGCGGCGCTTCGCGTGAAGGAGTGCTTTTCAGTGCAGTCGGCAGTATCACGTCTGCAGACCATTCTGGCGGATTGCTCGCACACATTTCGGACGCGACAGAAAGCGCGTTGACGCTGTATCCGACACCGTCAAAAATTCTTCAACGTGTGGCATCCGGACAGAGGGCAAGAGCATGATTCTCGCTATCCCGGCACAGAAAACCGATCTCCCATTGCCTTCGACACCAGCCAGCGGCGGCGCTGCGGATGATTTTCCCGAATCTCCCTGCGTGAAGCTTGTGTGGAACGAGTGAGTACTGCCGTCCGTACCGCGTAGCGGATCACTGCCGTGTGATCCGTCTTATCGACTGCCTGGCTCACTGAGGAACTTGCCGTGAATCCGATGCATCAAAGAAGGCGAATGAACGCCGCCGGTCGCCACAACCTGTGGCTTGCAATCGCTGTTGTCATGGCAATGTGCGGAACATCAGCGTTCGCTCAGCCGCGGCGGTCGAGTGGCAACGATCGGTATGCCGCGGCCCGCGACGCGATGGTTCGGTTTGTGATCGAAGCCGAAGGGATCGATAACCAGGCCGTTGTGAATGCGATGCGGACGGTGCCGCGGCATGAATTCGTCATCGCTTCTCTAAGGCATCGGGCCTACACCGATTGCTCACTGGCGATCGGCTCGAAGCAGACAATTTCCGCTCCGTACATCGTCGCCTATATGACGCAGACGATTGATCCTCAGCCGGACGACAGGGTGCTGGAAATCGGAACCGGAAGCGGATACCAGGCGGCGGTTCTGGCAGAAATCGTCAAGGAGGTCTATTCCGTCGAAATCGTACCGGCGCTGGCAAAGTCGGCGAAAAAACGGCTGGAGGAACTCGGATACAACAACGTATTCGTGCGTGAAGGTGACGGATTTCAAGGATGGAAGGAACACGCGCCGTTCGACAAGATCATCGTCACGTGCTCACCGGAAAACATCCCCGAACCGCTGATCGAGCAACTGAAGGACGGCGGCCTGATGATGATTCCGATCGGCGAACGCTACCAGCAGTCGTTCTACCTGCTGAAGAAAGTCGACGGCAAACTGGAACGCGAACGGCTCGTGTCGACGCTGTTCGTTCCGATGACCGGCGAATCCGAAGAACGCAGGCGTGTGAAGCCCGACCCGCAGCATCCGGTCATCGTCAACGGCAGCTTCGAACTGGACTCCAACGATGACGATCGCGTTGACGGCTGGCACTATCAGCGACATGTCACGATGAATTCCGAAGACCCGATCGACGGATCCCGCTGTCTGCGGTTTGAAAACGCAACTCCCGGTGAACTGTCGCAGGCGCTGCAGGGCAGCGCGATCGACGGCCGGGCAATCGGAGCTCTGGACTGTGCGGTCTGGGCGAGACTCCGCGATGTCGTGCCGGGCCCCGGCAACAGCGACCAGGCAGCCGTTGTGGTACATTTCTATGATGTGATTCGGCGCGAGGTCGGCGACGCACTGGTCGTTACCTGGCGCGGAACCGAAAACTGGCAGGAGGCCCGGTCAAGAATCCTGGTTCCGCCGGATGCAAAGGAAATGGTGATTCGAGTCGGCCTGAACGGCGCGACGGGGACACTTGACGTGGACGATCTCAGAATCGCGCCGGTGGCCAGATGACTCTTCGACGCCGCATCATCGGCTGCTGCGAAACACACCCTGTTCCATTCAATGCCGGCTCCATGAAACACACTTTCACCGCTGTTCTAATGCTGTTGCTGGTTCCCGCTTCGGGCGCGGCCGGCGCGTCGCCGTTCGCTGCTCAGCAGGAAGCCGGCGATGACATCCGACAGGCCGTGGCGAAGGTGTCTCCCGCGGTCGTGCGAATTCGAGTGCTGGGCACGGCCGAGACGGATCGCGCGGGAGCGATTTCTTCGCGTGTCACGACGGGCGTTGTCGTATCCGCTGACGGCGAGATCCTGACGAGTGCGTTCGGATTGACGGAAAAACCGGCCGCGATTTTCGTTGAGGATTCGGTCGGGCAGAGGACATCCGCGAAAGTCGTCGCCACCGATTCGCTGCGGAAACTGGTCCTGCTGAAATGTCCGGATGCCGGCTTTCAGCCGCCGGAGTTTTCCGAATCAGTCCCGAGCGTCGGAGCCTGGGCGATTGCCGTCGGACGGTTTTACTCCGCCGATCATCCGTCGGCATCGCTGGGAATCATTAGCGCGACGGGAAGAATTCACGGTCTGGCGATTCAGACGGATGCGAAAGTTTCTCCCGTGAACTATGGCGGTCCGCTGATTGACCTGCAGGGGCGGGTAACAGGGATTCTGGTCCCGCTGTCGCCGCAGGATTCCGATACGGGAGTCGAAGCCGGCGTTGAGTGGTATGACTCCGGCATCGGGTTCGCCATCCCTGCGACAGACGCACTGGCAGCGGCCGAAAAACTGCGGTCCGGCCAAAACCAAAAACGCGGCGTGCTGGGCATCGGACTTTCGACTCGCAACCCGCTGGCATCGAAAGTTGAAGTGTCCACCGTGCATCCGGGTTCGGCCGCCGATGAAGCCGGGATCCGGAAGGGAGACCGTATCGTCGCGGCCGCAGGAAGTCAGATTGAACGCTTCGGTGTCTTCGAAGCCATCATCCGCAGCCGCTACGCCGGAGAGAGCCTGCCACTGACGATCGATCGCGACGGAACGACGCGGGACGTCACGGTGACGCTCGGCGACCGGCTGCCGCCGATCGATCGCGGCTGGCTGGGAATCGTCGCGCATTCGCCAGCGTCATCGCAGAAGGATTCCGCAGACGGCATTACGGTTTCAGTCATGCCGAATTCACCCGCGGCCGCGGCCGGAATGCCTGTCCATTGCGTCGTCCTGGCGATCGACGATGAGCCCACGCAGGACGTACCTGCGTTTCTTCAGATTTCCCGAACATTTCGTGCCGGCGCAGGCGTTACCGTGCGGTATCGAGTTGCGGCCGATGCGACTGATTCCAAACACGTCAATATCACGCTTTCCGGACTGCCAGGTGACATACCGAAGCTTACGCCGGCCGAAATTCACGGCCTGCTGACGTCCGAAGATTCCAGTTCGCAGGCTTCCGCGCCGTGGGCGCAGTCAAAACTTGACCTGGGTGATACCGGCACCGGCTGGATGTTTGCGCCAACGGTGCCGGCAAAAGCCGTTGATAACGCGGCGACGGAACCAGGGTTGTCGTTCGGCATCGTGATGCTGTTGTCGGCAGGCGGTGAACCGGAGGAAACCGTTCTTCGGCAGTGGCGCGAAGCGTGCGAACTTCACCGGCTGATCCTTGCGGTGCCGCGGAACGCGGAGCAGCGCGAACTCTCCCGCGAAGATTCGGGACTGGTCACGGAAGCGATTTCCAGGATCACGGATGCCTATTCGCTGGATCGTGACCGCATCATTCTGGTGGCGGAAGAACCGCAGGCGGAACTGGCCGCTCAACTGCTGCTGAATCCACGACTGGCATCTCTGAACGCCGCCGCGTTCTTAAGCGGCTGGCCGCGGATTGGTGCGTCGGCCTCTGAACTGCTGCAGCAGAAATCCGCGTCGATTCTGCTGGTTGAACCGCGGCAGATCGATCGCGAACGAGCGGCGCTGCGGTCGCTTGCCATGCGGGAACTGCGCGATTCCGGCGCAAGAGTCAGCACGATCGGTACGGTCGTCGCGGACGAAGCGGATTCGCCGGCGTCACGGATTTCGGACTGGGCGCTGATGCAAAAGGCTCGATAGCCTTCGTGGGCGTTGTGGTCCAGCGACGGTCATTCATCTGCCCGCAAAGAGCATCCATGGAGTACGTTCACACGATCATTCTCGGCCTGATCCAGGGCGTGGCCGAATTTCTGCCGATCAGTTCATCCGGCCACCTGGTCATTGCGGGAGCCCTGCTGGACAGCTACAGCACAACGTCGCTTCCGAAGGAAGGTGCTTTGCTGGAGATTGCGCTGCACTTCGGCACTCTGCTGTCCATTCTGGTCGTATATCGCAACGACCTGTGGCAGGTTCTGAAGGATTTCCGAACGCTGGCGATGATTGTGATCGCCACGATTCCGGTCGGTTTTGCAGGACTGCTGCTGAAGGATCACGTCGACGAGATCTTCTCGAAACCGCTGCTGGCGGGAGTCGCTCTGCTGTTCACAGCCGCGTTTTTGCTGATCGGGAAGTGGCTGCAGAACCGAAAGGCAGCGGTGGACAGGATGAGCACCGGATCGGCGATTGCGATTGGCTTGTTTCAGGCCGTCGCCATCATTCCCGGGATCTCCCGTTCCGGAAGCACGATCGCGGCAGGTCTGGCCTGCGGACTGAAGCGGGCCGACGCGGCACGGTTTTCATTCCTGATTGCGATTCCGGCGATCGGCGGAGCATCTGTTGTCAAAATGAAGGATTTCGTGACCGGCGAAGCAACGCTGGGCGGAAACCTGTGGCCCGTCGTCGCAGGAACCGTCGTCGCATTCGTTGTGGGAATCGTTGCCCTGAAGTGGCTGATTCGACTCGTCGTCGCCGACCGGCTGCACTGGTTTGCGATGTACTGCATCATCGCCGGCCTGGCAACGATTGCCTGGCAATTGAGCATCGGCGGAACGTAGCACTCCCGGCACGCACCGGAAGCCACCCGGTGTTGTCAGACGGCGTTTGCGGCGATCTGAGAATCTCCGTTTGCTGAGTCGCGCGAAATCACAGTGCTGGCCTCAGCGGACGCTGTCGGAAGCTGGTCTTTCGTCCGTCGGCCGAGAAACACGGTAACCGCGAGCGCGGCGAGTGAAAGCAGCGTGATTCCTTCAAGCGGACGCAGAACGCGGCGCACATGAAAGCGCACGCGGCCGGAGGTCGCTACCTGCCAACCGGAAGTATTCTCCGTCGAGCCGACAGGTTCCGCCTGCAGTGTCTGCTCCGAAGCCGACGATCGGTCGCTGCTTTCGAGATGGCTGATGTTGAAACCCGCGAACTCCAGCGGCGGCAGTTGCAGCGGCAACGATGTAGTGTCCGCAGCGCCTGACTTCGCCCCGGATTCCACAAACGACAGCCCTTCGCTGATTCGCTCTCGCAGCGCGGTACTCATGTCGCCGGAACTCAGCAGTCCGGCCGCCGGATCGCGCTCAACCCGCGTATCACTGTCGCTTTCAAATCGTACGAAGTCCTGCTGAACGGCATTCTTCATGCGCAGTCGCGGCAGGTCCGTCGAATGCCACAACAGCGATTCACGTGCGCCTCCAGTCATCCAATAGACATCCACTTTCGCCACGGACTGCTGTGCCGGCACCGGAATCCGCAGGGTGTTCCCCACAAGCGGCAATGCCCGGCCGTCGACAAAGACCTGTTCCACCAGCAGCGGTTCCGGAACGGAGATTTCGATGGCTGATGTTTCGGGACCGGAAAACGCCAGCATCTCCGTCCGACCGCTGATTGCCGACGCGTCAGTCAGGTCAATCTGAGTTGCAGCGATGGCATACAAGGCCGAATCCGTCGGCTGGCTGGAATTCGATTGCGCGGCCGCTGCGACCGGTCGGAACTGTGCGTCTCTCCGGAAAGAATCAAATGTCACCGGCACATGCGCCGGGTGAGTTTCCGGAATTGAAAGACCTGCCGCTCTCATCGCCGCAGTGATACGCATCAACGCGGTTGTGTCGGTTTCGTTTTCGCTGATTCCGGCAGAAGGTTCCGCAAAATCCAAAGCTTCGCGGAGCACGATATTGACGTCAGACTCAAATGTCGGAAGACGGCAGCTCACCAGTCCCGTCGCATCGCGCTGCAGTGGGACATTCGGAATCACCAGCATCGCGGCGTCCGCTTCGTCCGACAGCGACGAACCTGTGAAGGCCGTCCGAACCGCCAGGACACCGTCGCTGATGCTGACAGTTTGCGCGACGCCCTGCTGGACAAGCACGGGTTCACGGGCCGGCAGCCCGGGCGCAGGCAGGCGAATCAGCGTTGGCTCGTAGTCTCTGAGATCGGTCAGTCGCATCACGACATGAGCCACCGGCGGCGATGTCGTCCCGATTCCCGCTTGAATGACGAAGATCTCGGCCGTGGGATGTTCCACCAGCTCCATACGCAGTGACAGCGGCTTGTCTTCCTGAATGACCGTCATTCGAATTGGAGCCACAGTCAGCGGAGTATCTTCGATCAGAATCGGAGAATCCGGCACGGCCCCGGCAAGGTCACTGATGTAGGCTCGAGTGGATGGCTCCGCATTCAGCAGCAGCGAATACTCCAGAATCTCCGCATCCGGCAGATCGATCACCGGCAGAGTGACGGGTTCCGTTCCGTTGACCGGTATCGTCCCGCTGACCGTAATTCGAACCGTGCCGCGAGTCGCTTCCCGAAACGTGATGCTAAGAATGCCGCCGGAAAGGCTGTAGGACTGCAGTCGCCGCGTATCGGCAGCGGTGGCCATCACGGAATTCAACTGCAGGTTGCCTTCCAGCCGGACGTTCTGCCGAAAGATCGGAGCACCGGTGACTTCAATTTCGCAGCGGCAGTTCCAGGCAATTCCATTTGCTGTGACGGTTGCCTGCTGAGTCAGTCGTGCTTCCCGCGTCACGGTTTGTTCCGCGAGTTCGACCTGAATGCTGCCGGGAGCGGATGACACATCGAACGTCCGGTCGGACACACGCAGGCCGGCGGACACTCTGGCCGCTTCAGACACCGGAAAATCATTCAGGCTGAATCCGTCAGACGTTACGCGACGCAGCACGAACGGTGAGACGGTGCGAACCGCGAGCACCGCTTTGCCGCAGCGCTGACCACAGACGTCAGCAAGTTGATTCACGTCCACCGCGTGATTCAGAGCCGGCGACTGCTGAGCCGAAGTCAGGGCAATGGAAAACGCGAGCTGCGTGCGTTCTGAATCTTCGTTTCGAATCAGAATCTGATCGCCGGCACTGCTCCACGGCAGACTGACGCCGTCCTGGTCGCGAACACCGGTCACCAGGAAACCTGACGGCAGCCCGACGCGGATGGTTTCCGGTAGTGTCCGCGATGTTCCGATCAGGTAGTTGCCGTTGACTCGGGTCTGGTGCGGCGTGACCTCGGCCACACAAGTCAGTTCCGCGCTGTCCAGGACATCGGTCGCCGCATCCTGCGGCTGATTCCGGTGCAGCGTCAGGTTCACGGACGTCGCACCGCTCACGACTGGAAAACGCAGCTCGGTTTCCGTGGTCCGTTCTGCAGAATGGACTTCATGCGATCGCAGGGTCGCGCTGTTGAATGCGTGCGCCGTGTCGGAAATCGCGATTCGCGTCTCCGGTGACGGCGCCAGAGGGAGCGAGAATCGAACGACGGACTCCGATTGATGAAGCCTGACACGAATCTCGTATTCGACGTCGTGTGAAACCCAGCCGGACTCCCCGCGGGGGCCGCGGCTGGCGATTTCGTCGTCGGGATTTCGTGTTCCGTCCAGCGGGCGGGGAATCAGCGATGTATCTGTCGAAATCGGCAGGGAAGCCTGTCCCGCAGAATTCAACCGGGGAAACGCGCGGACTCCGTCGACAAGCGATTCGGTGAGCGTCGCGGTGTCCAGCGGAATAGGCAGGTTCGCGGATCGCAGACTGCGCGGCCGAACGACTGCGGCATGAATTCGTGCCAGAGCGGCACCGGTGTCATCCACCATAACGCTCACCGATTGTTGCGAGACGCAGACGGAATCCGCAGCCGCCGATCCGGCAAGGTCGCCATGATCCCGCAGCAGTTTTCGCGGCACATATAGAATCGGAAAATTCTCATCCGCGAACTCCGGCACCAGGATGTCGGTCGACGCTGACTGAAAACCACCAGGCACTGCCGGAGCCGGTGTCTCGTCTCCAACAGCAGACGCAGCACAAATGCAGCAAAGAAAGATGGCTGACCGAACCGCCGCGGTTCCGGCAACTTCCTTCAACAGTGGAATATTGGGCGCACCCAACCGGGAGACCACAGCATGGAGGACCGAAGCCAGGGCAGCCAGGCTGAACCACACGGCGATTGCGTCGAGGAAGATCTGCGGCAGCGGCGGAAGCAGCGATCGCACGGCGATCACGGCGATGAGCAGCAGCAACAGTCGCCGGCGACCTGCACGCGACAACAACTGAAGCCACAGAATCAGACACGCAGCGACTACGGTTCCGAGGGCCGTCGCCTGTCCGCGAAGCCGTGGTCCGAAGAACGTCAGCGTGGCGGAACCCGCACCCGGCCCCGCCGGAATCAGCGTACACAGCGTCGCGTTCTGTTCCGCCTGAAGCATCCATCGCGACTGAAAGCCCGGACAAAACGCCGGCACGGAATCCAGTTCCGTCGGGAGATTTCGCTTCAGCAGTGACTCAGAATTGCGGCGTCCTGCAGACACTGTCTGCAGCACGGAATGATCAGCGACATGCGACGAACCACGATGTACGGTGCTGTCGGCGGGGACCAGAATTCGTCGGCGAATGAACCCTTCGGGAAGGTCGCGAAGAGCCAGGGGGGTTGAGTCGATCACCATTCCCGCAAGCAGCGATTGCCTGCGTTCCGTCACCCAATGCAACTGCACTTCCACAGTCCCGTCCTGTTCGGGCACCAGAAGGTAATGCCAGTCGCTATCGCGTTTCACCAGAGCAGGGCGGCCGTTGACAGCGGCGGAAAGATCGGCCATGTCGGTCATCTGAAATTCGAAGCGGCCATTCCCCGGCACAGTTGTCACTTCAAGAATTGCCAGGTTCTCAAGTCGCACGATGCCGGAAACTTCCTCCACGATCGACAAGACGCTTCCTGAAACTTGAGGGCTTCGTCGGTCGATGGACGCGGACTCGGTGCCGGCGTCACGCAACGGAACAGCAGCGGCTCCTGCCGAATTCGCCGTCGCGACGGAGCCTGTCGTTTCGCCCGGCGGCACTGCGATGATGGATTCGCCGCCGGAAATGACGTCCGATGGCGCGCTATTGCCGTCTTCCGCGGGAACTGTACCCGCGGTCGCTGACCACTGCTGCAGGTACGCGCTGGTTTCCGACATCACTCCGTCGGGTAACCACGACAGTTCTTCGAACAGCTCGGATTTCGACGGAACCGGCCTGAACTGCGACGCGGGAAACCGGGACAGCATCGTCGTGCCGGAAGCGGTATAGACAATTCGTCCGCGGCGATAGTCCGTATTGGTCAGCCGCGGTATCGACACGGGAGCGACTGCGGAGATTGTCGTCGACTGCAGTTGCACAACGATTCGGGCGTCGGCATCGGGTGTGACCGGAGACCTGAGATGAATCAGCAGCTCCGTCGTGCCGCTCGCGTCCGCGGACTGAACAGCTTCAAAGAACAGCGGCAGATTCGAACGGATCTCACGAACGTCCGTCGGTTGCCAGTTGACCGGCAGCTTCCAGCTCAGTTCGGCGGCAGAACCTGTTAGCGCTCGGACTCGCGCGAAGGCCCGGACACTGCTGCGATCCTGATCGGCCGCGAATTGAAACAGGACATCATGCTGCAGCAGCGGCCGTGCGTGATCCAAAGTCACCGCCGCCTGAGCACGCGTCTCATACTGAAACAACTGCAACACCTGACTGCCGTCACTGGAAAAACTGACGTCCTGCTGTTGCGCCCCTGACAGCTTCAGATCGCGAACAGTCAGAAAGGAAGGCACGGAAAGCTGGGCGGTGGACTGCACAACGTCGACGCTGACCGGCGTTCCATTCAGCGGATCCCGAAACGTCAGCGGAACCAGCATCGGTAATTCCGTCGGTTCACCTGTCCGCATCTCCGAACGCCCGTGGAGCGTCACCGTTGAACTCCGCGTCGGCTGGACGATCGGAACCGCAACCACGGCCGGTACCTCGCTGACCTGCTTCAGATTCAGGCTGGTTCCGTCATCGAGAACGGCTTCCACGACGCGACACGGCGGGGATACTTCAAACTGATATTCACCCTTCTGGAGCTGTTCGGCCGCGCGAACGGTCCAGACGGAGGAAACGGTTTCGCCGGAGCAGGTGAACTCCGATCTTAATGAAAGCGCTGTACCGCGCTGCGCTGCGCGGGTGGCGGCCGGCGGGGAACAAATCAGAGTCAGCTCGTCGTGGTTCTTCGGGTACAGCAGCCAGTGCCATTCCGCAGCAGTTTCAGCGGGCCGTGTGATCAGTGCGTTCGGACTCGTCACGCGCACTCCGGGAGCGGTCCGCAATTGAAATGAGGAGAGCAGTGCGTTTGGCAACTGAAGGTCGAACCGTGTTTCTGTCTGTTCCGCGCGTCCCTGAAGTTCCCAGCTTCCTTCCAGCACGCCTGATTCCGGGTATGCGAGTACCGCCAGTTCCCCGGTTGGCCTGGCCGCGAGGCTGACACGATCCCCGGCGGACTGCAGATTCATTCGCTGCAAATTGGTGCGGCCCAGTGCGAACGCGGAACCGGCGGATGGCTGTGTCTCCCGGAATTCGAACCGAAGCCGGCCTTCAGTCAGCACTTTCCCGTCCAGTCTTGCCGAATACTCGGCGACTTCGATCGGCGGTGAACGGGGTACCGCCGGATGATGTGTCGGATCCTGCAGTCGCTTCACAAGCTCAGCGAACGACTGTCGCGACAGCGGCACATAGGCCCCCGAACTGACAGCCGCGGAAAGTTCTTCCAGTGACGCCGACTCAATGTTGAAGCGGCCGGGCTCCGGCGACGTCGGATCATCGGCACCGAACGCAGCAACGGTCGACGCCAGACACAGACCGGCGAAGAACAGCAGAAATAACGTCGCCCGCGCAGCCGTCATCGTGCCGAAGCGCAGTGGCGGGCCGAATCGGTCAACCACGCCGGAAGCGCTCGGCACCAAATGCCTGCTACGTTGTGTCAGGAAGTCAGAAATTGCAAATGCACCTCAAATAAACGCGAACCCTGCTGACGTCACAGCGAATTGCCGGTGGCAGTGGCACCCGTCGCAGTCGGAAACTGCTTCGGTCGCACGACTCCGGCGGAGGATCCCGACTGCTGACTTCCGCGTTCGATCACAAAGATCGTGCTTTGATCCGGTCGTCGCGCCGTGAACGCAGATGGCTGTGATCCCGCTGCAAAGTAGCGCTGAATCGCGGCCGCGAATGCTCCCAGCAGAATTCCTGCCAAACACAACCAGTAGACGGACGAGTATTCAGCGGGAATGAGCACATACGTGACAACCAGCACAGCGACGGACACAACGACCAGGGTTGTTGCCGGTATCTGCTGCAGGCGCAGGAATATCGCAAACGCACTGATTGCCAGGACGCACAGGACAAGCAACACGGCCCGGGTTGACACTCGCAGGAACTCACCGTCGCGCCGATCGGTCACTCCGACCAGCAGGAGAGACCCGCCGGAGCCGTTCAGCTCTTCAGCCAGTTCCATTCGGACGGCGTCGCGAACTGAAGCATCGTGCGCTGCCAGCACAGGGGTCAGTGAATCCTCGTTCGTCACGGCAAGGCTTAGCGGCAGTCCGGAAGACCCCGGAACTTGCATCCACCCGAAGTCGTTGCGACGCGGAATCAGACTCTCATCGGTACCGGGACGAATCAGCCAGATGCGGCCGAATACATCACTTGCCGAGGAGACCATTGGCAGCAAAGGCCGCACTTCTGCAATCAAGCCGTGACCGTCTTCCAGTTTCTGCCGCACACGAAGTCCGACTAAAGTGGCTTCCGATTTCGCCGCCAGGGTGTCGCGGTGAGGAATATGAACCCGCCAGAGCCCGCCTTCGCCGGTGATGTTCGCCGACACTGCCGTCGTCGCGGTTCTCGCCGACTCGCGCGGACCTGGTTCCCGGGTGTCGCCGTTTCCCGAGATGGCGACGGCTTCCACCGGATCACCATTCACGGTCGCGCGGACAACTTCACACCCCGCCGGCACGTTGAAAATGACGGTTGTCGGATAGGAGCCATACACCGCCCGAGTCACAGTCGTGGCGTAGTCGCCGTTGATCGATGTACGGATCACGGTGAATTGAGGCACGGAACGCCCCGCATCCGCCAGCGAACTGAGCAGAGTCACAGGTACGTCCGCGACGGCTGAGTGACTGCGCCACGCGGCCGCAAACCGAGGCGAATAGACCGGAATCCAATTGGGCACAGAGTTCATCTGAAAGACGTTCAGCAGGTCCGTTCCCACGGTGATCTCCTGCACCGGCAACGTCGACAGCACCAGTGGAATGTCGACGGATTGCGGCTGCGGACCGGATTCCGACATCTCAGGAGTCCAGTTGTAATCCACGTCAATCAGCAGCTCTCCCCGCTTTTGCACGGGTAGCTGGAAGACACTTTCGCGAGTGGACGTTCCGGTCGCGGCAAGTGTGCCCGGTTGTCCGTGAAGGCGGACCGTTGGAATAACACGGTCCGGAACCACCAGACGAATTTCGTCCAGGTCGCGGTGATGAACCTGAAACAGAAGTTCTTCATGCACGTGAATTCCGCCGACACCGATTCCCTGCCGCAATTCGACGACCGCCGACGCGCGGACTTCCGGCTGCTGTGACGTCAGCCGGGCCCGAACTCGCGATCCCGATTCCTCGACCAGTCGTGCCGTGACAGGCTGAACATTGGCGCGGACATCGCCGGGTTGCCGACTGACCGGCACGGAAGAAAACTCCGAGATCCCGTCCGGCTTCGTCAGACGAATGGACCAGGAGTCGGATTCCACAAGAGTCACAATTGTTGCGTGGCCCGTCGATGCCACCACGTCGGGCAGAAAGAACTCGCCGGTCCGGCCTTCAGTCACTGTCGGGCGAGGAACCGTCTGAGAGCTCGTGTTCACGTCTGCTTCGCCCTGCGGCAGAAATGTCGACAGACTGCGAAATGCCCGAAGTTCGACCAGGAACTGTCCTGTCTGGCGATCGGGGAAGACGAGCTGAATCAGATCCGGCGTGTCATTCGTGAGTTTGACGGGCAGCGGAGTTGTACCATCGTCGGTTGTCAGCACCGGACTTCCCGGCCAGATCTGCCAGCCATCAGCGGTGAAGTCCTTCCAGTTCACGGTGATTTCGTTCAGCGATCCGTGGATCACGTTGACGGGGTACCGTGCCGTCAGCAGCACGTTGTTGTTGTTTTCTTCGGTCGAGATTTCGATTTGCGGTTCGACGGCGAAGAATGCTTCAATCTCGCTGACTCGCAGGTCGATTCGCGATTCCGACGACAGCAGCTGGTAGGCCGTCGCAGCCGTCTTGGTGTCGGTCAGGCCTTCAACACGTTTGCGACGGGCTTCGTTCAGAGTCGCCGCATCCGGTTCGACGAGCACGCCCTGCGGAATCAGAATATCGACGTTGCCGGATTCGTTGCGGACTCGATCAATGTCCGGAAGTGACAGGGACACAACCTGCGGGAAATCGGTCTTCGAAAGTTCCAGATCGTATTTCAGCGACACGGTGCCTCGCACCGGCTCCGAGAACCGGACCACAACGTCAAGAGGCTCGCTGTCATCTGCGTCAGCCGGCCGAACGGATGTGAACGAGCGAACGATGGACGATCCTTCGATGCCGTCGCCGATAATCGAGACGGGTGTGAACAGCGGAGGAAGACGGACGGTCAGGCTGTCGACGCTTCCCCCGGAAACCTCAATCTTCTGAAGACAGGACAACGACGCCGGCACGGTCCGCAGGTCCAGCGTCATCTGAGCAGGTGTGGATGCCTGTACCAGCAACTGTTCGGTGGAGTCCGCCGGCTGAGGTTTCCACGTCAATTCCGTCTCACCGGCCATACCCCATAACTCGATGCTTGTGCGCGAGGCCTGCGTATCACGGGTGACTCGCGGCGGAAGAGTTCCCCCGCCGGTCACTTCGTCGACAAGCTCGCTGATCTGCATCACCAGATGCGATTGAGCGGCCTTCGGACACGTAAACCGGATGCGAGGCCGGCCGGTCGGTGTATTTCGAACCTGACCGATCAGCTCGACAGACAGCTCATGAATCCCCCTGCCGAAAAGCCACCATTCCTTTCGATTTGAAACGTCCGCGTTGAAAAAGGCAGCCTGTCCCGGCAGGTCCTGCGTCTGCGGCAGACCCGCAACCTGCATGTCTCCGAAACCGACAGGAACGCGAACCCATTCGTTTTCCGCGATCACGGTGACGGACAGTTTCACGTTCAGCCGAAACAGGTCGCGTTCGACACGCCCCGAAAGATTGACTTCGGAAATCGTGAACAGCGGCACCTGGTTCTGCAGCTGTACTCGCTGCAGCAAATCCTGAAGAGCCCCGGCGTCGAATCCCAGGCGATCCAGCGGGATGAGTTCGCCGGATTCGGTCCGCAGCATCAGAGCCGGCTTGTTGACCGCAGCTGATTTGTTCGCAGCACCAGCATCGACAGCTGCACCAGTCACAGCGGAGTCACCGGTCGCGGTGGTCTCAGAACCTCTGGTGTCGACCGCTCCGGGGACCGAAGCTTCGTCGCCGGCATCCTGAGCAACGGCTGCAGCAATCGTCGGAAGGAAAACCGTCAGCACCAATGCCGCGCTGGACAGCAGTCGGAGAATCCCGGCGGAACGGCAGTTTCGATTGCTGACAGACATGGCCGTTTTCGCAGACAGGTGACACCGCAAGCGGGTCACAATGAGGCATTCCGACTCGCGGGATGATAAAGAGCGAAAAGCATCGGCTTTCACCGTGGCCAGTGAAGCACCTGGTGGACGCGGACGGTTGCGGGTGCGTTTCGATTGCGGATCCCGAAAATCTTACGACGCCGACGCCGGTGAGTGAAGCGGCGAGTTGTGTGGAGGATCTTCAATTCAGGATAGCGGCAACATCTTTCTGGATTGTCACACTGCATGCGGCCAGCAGGCTGGGAACGAAGATATCGAAGGGACCGCCCGAAAGGCTTGTGACGGTTCCACCGGCTTCCGTCACCAGCAGAACACCGGCCGCGACGTCCCACGGCTTCAGACTTGTCGACCAGAAAACATCCACGCGACCGCAGGCGACACTGGCAAGGTTGAGCGCGGCGGAGCCCGTTCGCTGTACGGTCTGCAAATGATTCATGGCCTTCAGAAAACGCCGGACGGCGGGATCAGTGTCCGTCGCGCCCACCGGCAGGCTGGCCATGCCCATGGTTCTTTGCAGCTCCGTTTCGCCGGTGGTCTGAATGGCGGTTCCGTTCAGCCAGGCGCCGTGACTGGCAATGGCGGTGAACGTTTCGCTGCGATTCGGATCATGAATCACACCGACCAGCGGCACGGACCCCCGGCAAAGGCCGATGGAAACCGCGTAGTAGGGAAACCCGTGAACGTAATTGGAGGTTCCGTCCAGCGGATCGATGATCCACTGCAGATCGGACGTGCCCGGATCGGATTGCAGCCCTTCTTCGCCCAGAAAGCCGTGGTCGGGAAACTCCGCCGCAATCAGGTCATGGATCACTTTCTGAGATGCCTCATCGGCTTCCGTCACAAGATCCGCGCGACCCTTTTCCCGCACGGAAAACCTTCCCGCCCAGTCCAGCAGGACTTTGCCACCGGCGATCGCCGCCGTTTCCGCAAGCTCAAGAAACCGCTGAAGTTCGCGGCGATCAGGAACTGACATGTGCTGACTGCCACTGTTCATCTGAAAAAATGCTTCCCGCGAAGAAAGTTCACGCGCCGCGGCGACGAAGCCGAAATCTGTGACGGTGCCGTCGGCTCACTCGAAACCGGATCTCGGCTGCCCGGCACAGATCGGCTGCAAGAAAATCTGTCGCACCGGTCCGGCGTCCGATTTTGACTGCTGAACGGATTCTTTCGACTGAGGACAGAAACACAACCGCGCCAATCAGCGATGGTGCGGAAATTCCATCGGCGGGACGTCGCGGGATTCAATACTTGAGTCGCAGTTCCGACAAGCCGGCTTCCCCGATGCTTTATCAGTGACACCATGTTGACCGATCCAAATCTCCACAAATCCGTCTTTCTGTTCGCCGTCGTACTGTTCACCGCCATCACGGCCTGGACCGACACGCGCTGGCGGCGAATTCCGAACAAGATCACTCTTCCGATGTGGATCGCCGGCTGGCTCTATCAGGGCCTGTTCTTCAAGCTGGCGGGGCTGCTGGACGGGTTGTACGGCTTTGGAATCGGATTCGGGTTGTTCTTCGTGCTGTGGATGGTTGGTTCCGCAGGCGGCGGCGACGTGAAACTGATGGGAGCACTCAGCGTCTGGCTCGGTCCCGGACTGACTCTGAAGGTTCTGCTGTGCAGCCTGATATTCGTTGTGCTGGGAACATTCGTTGTGGTCGTCAGCAGCGTCTTCAGTAACGGCTGGAAGCGAACTCGCAGCCGCTTTTCCGCGGCAGCGGCGGACAGCAAGGCAGTCAGCAAGCGCGCGGAGACAATCGCTCAGCGCCAGAAGCGCCGCGTCATGGCGTTTGCGGTACCCGTCGCGCTGGCGACGTGGAGCGTGTTACTGATATTCCAGAACGAGTGGTTGCACCGCGGCCTGCTGAATTCCTAGATTCGCGGTGTCGTATTGTCGAATCCTGAAAACGCAGCAGCACGGCAACTTTGCGGCGTCCCGGGGAATGACGATGAAATTGACGAACGGCCACCAGCGAGCACACATCCGAATCGGGCAAAGTGATCGCTCACGACTTGGCGCCATCCTGTCAATGGAACTGGTCCTGGTGCTGCCGATCTTCATGGTGCTGCTGTTCGCTGTGGTGGAATTTTCGCTGCTGGCATCCGCCAGAAACCGGATGTCCGACGCTGCCCGCTGCGGCGTCCGCGAGCTGTGCATCAATGACGAATCCCCCGACCTGATTCGCCAGGAACTTACAAAGCGACTGGGCCCGAAGCTCAGCCAGGGCATTGTGATCGATGTCCGGGCAGCAGCCAGAGCCGGTGAGGTGGCCAATGTCCGCGTCACAGTGCCGATGAAGAACGCGACACCCGATCTGCTGTGGCTGACGGGCTTCTCCGTTCAGAACCGGTTTCTGACTGCCGAAGCACCCATGGTTCGTGAACATGACAACCTGCAGACCGGCCTGCAACGGTTGTAGCAGGCGGTCACAGAATAGTTGAGTTGCGTTTCCCGGATGTCGTTAAGGAAACGCAGAAGCGCGGTTTTTGCTGAAGCGCGCTGCAGGGATGAACTTCTGTCTCATGGACGGTCCACTCAGGAATGCGATTCGGACGCTCAAGATGACGTCCGCGTTTTGAAAAGAACGTCATCGCTGTATTGGATTCAGGTTCAGGAGAACTGTTGTGAAGCTCACTCCCTGGCTTTTGACCGTCGCCGCGTTTGTCATCGTTGCCGCACTGGCGGCGGGTTTCTTCGTGAAGAAGCTGTGGGCCGCTCAGCCGGAACCGGTTGCTGTTGAAACCCGGCAGCAGGTTCCCATGGCGGTGACCGATATTCGGCCCGGCACGGTCGTGCAGCGTCAGCATCTGGGACTGGGACCGGCCGCCCGGGAAGAAGTCAATCAGCACCGCGACACGATTCTGTCGATTGATACGCTGGTGGGACGCATCGCCCGCGAAGCGATTCCCGCTGCCGTGCCGCTGCGAGCATCCTACTTCTATCCGGCCGGTGAAGGCCCGGAACTGACGGTTTCCAATCCGGACATGCGTGCTGTGGCCGTCAATGTTCAGGATGAAACCGAAATGGTCAGCGGCCTGATCAAGCCAGGCAACCATGTCGACGTCTTCATGACCGTCGATCGTCAGCCGACAACCGGCGGTCGAGTCCGGGGCTCCGGCGGAATGCTGCTGAAGCTGTTCGACGGCGTCAAAGTGCTGGCCATCGACGGACGCTACACGCCGTCACAGAATTCCAATCGCGAACAGAACAACGTCGTGCTGGAACTGACTCAGCGACAGCAGGAAATCATGGTTCTGGCCAAGAGCAAGGGGGAGATCTCCCTGACGTTCAACCCCAACGGCCCCGGCAATGGCGGCGTCAGCGTTGAATCGTCGCGTCAGAATCGTGTCACGCTGGACGAACTGCTGGGAATTGAAGACACCGACGATTCGCCGTTCGTCACTGAACAGTTCCGCGATGGCGGCCGCGCTGACGCCTTTTACGATGAAGATGGCCGCCCCGTTCGCCGCAACGGTGACGTGCAGGGCGGAGGCACGCAGTTGCAGAACACCGGTTCCTACGGCGGGTGGAGCACGACGTCGAACAATCAGGACGCCGTCAACATGGGTAATGATCGTACAGCAGACTCCCGGTCCATGGCCCTTGGCATGTGATTTCCGGACGGTCTGAGCCGAATGCTGCCGTCCGATTCCTGAGTGCCTGGAATCGGTGGTGCCTGACCGGCTGCTGATAAGTCGTGTCGGTAATGCCGAAGGCATGGACTTCACCTGAATCCATGCCGGTCCTGGAAAGTTCCCGACACCTGTTTCCCTGCTCAGTTCAGGAACAACGGCAAAGCCAGCGGCACATCGCGCCCTGGCTTTTTCGTTTTCCGCCTTCGGTGTCGCAATCATGATTTCACGATTGACTCGCCCTTGTGCCGCAGACCGGCAGGCTCGACGGGGATCTCTGAGCGTTCTCAGCGTGTTCGCCATTGTGGCGTGCGGCGTTTGCGTTGCTCTGGTGGTGAATAGCAGCTATCTGTCGGTCGTTCGGTCGGAGGCACAGCAGTGTTCCGAAGCGGCGGCGCTGGCTGGCTGCCGAAGCCTGCTCTGCGATCAGATGTTGTGCCGGAACCAGCAACCGTTCGAGACCGAAGGTCGAATCGTCCAGTGCCGCCACACAGCAATTGAGGTGGCCAGCCTGTATCGCGCGGGAACGCGTCTTCCGATCCTGACGGAAAACGACATCACTGTCAGCCACCCCGGTACCTCCGGCGATTCCGGCAGCCAGGCGATGTCGCAGCAGCCCGGCGTTCCCGGCTTCGTCGAAGTCACGCTCAACAACAGCGCAACGCCGGATGCCTCCGGTCGATTATTTCTAAGCGGAATCACCGGAGTCGCGCGAGGCCAGGTTGTCGCCCGCGCAACAGCCGTGATGGAAAACCGGATTGCCGGATTCACCGCGCGATCCGGAAATGCGGTTCCGCTGGCTCCGTTTGCCGTGCCCGATGATTCCCGCCGGATTCAATCCGGCTGCTGGTCGGTGGACATTGAGCTGAATAAGGGAGCCGACAATTTTGCATGGTCAGAATCAAGCCAACGTGTCGAACGCGGCGGTGACCGATTGCCGGAGACGACACTGACGCTGGCGTTCGGCAGTTCGACACCGGCACCAGGGCGATTGCTGCCCGTCTATGTTGCGTCAACAGGGGCTGCGTCGCAGCCGCTTGTCACACAACTGCAGTCCGGCCTGTCGGCACAGCATCTTCAGTCACTTCCGAATTCCATGCTGACGTTTCCTGCCAGCGGAAGGGCCGCTACAGACGACGCGTCGTCCGCCAGCCAGGTCGCCGCTGCTTTTGAGACAATGATTGGCAGCGTCCGGATCTTTCCGGCAGCCGACACCGCACAAAACAGCAGCGTGACCGCCGAAAACAATGAAGCGGACTCCGGCAGCGCTGCTGCAACGCCGGCGACGGCAAGTGGCGTCCCGCTGACTCGCGCGGTCGCTGCTCGCATCATGAACGTCCGCCGAGGCAGCAGCAACGATGTGCAGATCACGCTGCAGCCCGCCGTTATCAGCACCGCCACCGCAGTGGTCGGCAACACCGCCTCCGCCACGCCGCCGAATCCCTACATCTGGAAAATTGTGCTGGCGAAATAGCGGTTCCGCACTGCGATTCACGCTGCTTCCACCGCCCGAATTCCCGTGAAGGCCGCGACTTCGCTGCCGTCGAAGGAAGCGAACGGCGGAAAGACCGGCAGACTCCCGCGGGCTCGCCATTGAACGGCTGCCGATTGTGCCGTCTCGCGGCAATAGTTGCGTGAAGACGACTGCGCCAGGCGCTGCAGACAGTTTCAATCTCAGTCCCTCCGCACTCGATAACCAGAACACGGGATTCCCCCAAGCGGATCGAAGTCCGGCATTCTCAAAGACTCCAGGAACTACCGATGGTCACTGCCTCCCGTTCTGTACTCAGCTCGCCGCGCGACTTCCAGCGACTGAAGACAAGTCTGCATCGACAGATGGTGGACGTGATTGATTTCTCCCGCGCGGAGTCGCTGAACGAAAATGAACTGCGGCAGCAGCTGAAGGGCCTGGCGGAGTACCTCTGTTCGCGCCAGGACGTCAACCTGACCGGCCAGCAGCGTGAATCCATGGTCAGCGAGATCATGGATGAGATCTATGGCTTCGGTCCGCTCGAACCGCTGATGCTCGACGACGAAATCACCGACGTGCTGGTCAACGGCCCGGACCGAGTGCTGGTGGAACGCAATGGCCGGCTGGAATCCACCGACGTCAAATTCGCTGACGAACAGCACCTGCTGCAGCTCATTCACCGCCTTGTTGGTCGAGCGGGACGTCGCATCGACGAATCGAATCCCATCGTGGACGCGCGCCTGCCGGACGGTTCACGATTCAACGCCGTCATCCGGCCGCTGGCACTTGCCGGACCCACGGTTTCCATTCGCCGGTTCGGAAAGCACCGCCTGACGATCGAGGACATGATTCAATACGGCTCGCTGGCTCCCGCGATGGCCGATTTTCTGATTCTGGCCGTGCGCGGACGCATGAACCTGATCCTCAGCGGAGGAACCGGTGCCGGCAAGACAACTCTGCTGAACTGTATCAGCCGCTTCATTCCGGAATCGCAGCGAGTCGTGACCATCGAAGAAACGGCCGAACTGCTGCTGCAGCAAAAAGACGTCATTCCACTGGAAACACGCCTGCCGAACATGGAAGGCAAGGGTGCCGTGACTCAGCGCGATCTGCTGAGAAACGCTCTGCGAATGCGGCCAGACCGAATCATCGTCGGTGAATCCCGCGGCAGCGAAGTGCTGGACATGCTGCAGGCCATGAACACCGGCCACGACGGTTCCATGAGCACCGTACACGCCAACAATACCCGCGAGACTCTGGACCGGCTGGAACTGATGGTTGCCCTGTCCGGTTCGGAACTGCCTGCGCAGATCGCGCGGCAGTACATCGCCAACGCCCTGGACATCATCATTCACGTCACCCGGCTGCATACGGGAGAACGTCGCGTAACGCGAATTTCCGAGGTCGCCGGAATCAAGAACGGTGAATACCAGGTGGAAGACCTGTTCGTCTATCGGCTGACCGGCGAAAAGGACGGCCACGCCGTCGGCGCCTTCTATGCCACCGGACACGAACCGCTGGCCCTGCGACGTCTGGCCCTGACCGGAATCGACGTGGAACAATACAAGCCGCTGTTCGCACCCCGCGAACTGTCCATGAAACCAGCCAACTGACCCGCGAAACAATCCTCCCGACCGGGGCAGGGCACGCGTCGAATCGCCGGCGGTCAGAAATTTCCGCGGCCCTGAACGCGCGACCGCCGGCTGCTCCCGCCGGTCCGGGTTACGACAATTTCAGAATCAGAGTCCGACGACTCGGAGTCATCAACACATGCTCGCACAAGCTCAGGCCCATCGACCGATGCCCGCGCGACCGGCCTTTCGCGGCATCCTGAAAGAAGATGTCCGCTACGCCGTCGGCAACGAAAACAGCACCTCCGACGCCGTCAACGGCTGGTTCGACCGGCTGATGCTGCAGTCCGGAATCGAAACCGCGCCGTCGGTCTGGCTGTCACTGTGTGTCGTCAGCGGACTCGCCTTCGGCGGCACCATGTTTCTGGTCACGGAGCAGTTTCTGCTGACGGCGTTCGCTGCCATCGCGGGCATGGCGCTGCCGCTGGGCATCGCTATGCTGATGCGTTCGCGGCGTCAGAAACAGATCATGGAACAATTACCCGCCGCCGCCGAAGAACTGGCGCGTGCTGCCAGAACCGGCCGTAACGTGGAAAACTCGTTTCTCGCCGTGGCCGCCGATACTCCGGCACCACTCGGCAGTGAACTGCGACTTGCCGCGCGACGCACCGAAATGGGCATCGACCTGGCCAGCGCCGTTCGTGATCTTCCGGAACGCACCGGAGTCAGCACACTGACAATGCTGACGTCCGCCATCGGAGTCCACCAGGACACCGGCGGAGACCTGGTCAGCGTGCTGGAACGCATGGCGACATCCGTCCGCGACCGGCTGCATTTCAATCGACGCCTGCGGGCCGCAACAATCGCCAGCCGCCTGGGAGCCACCATGATGCTGGTCATTCCGCCGGCCGTCGTCGCCTTCTATCTGTTTCGAGATCCGAACTACCTGCAAAACCTGATGGCATCGTATTGGGGAAGACTGTCCCTGTTTCTCGCAATCGGACTGCAGATCATCGGTGCGACGCTGGTCTATCGAATCCTGCGAAACAGCGGACGGTTCTGATTCCGAATCCTATATCGAAAAAACGGCCAGGATTGGTCTTCCACCGAATACCAAACCGCGGCATGACAGACCCGCAGCCCGACACGCACAGGGCGAAGTCTGCCGACAAGTTCATCAACTGAATGCCGCAGCCTGGCCGGACGAATACTGCTGCCAGCCGGAGATCTGAACATGTACACGTGGATCATTATCGCCGTTGCCGCAATCGCCGGCTGCATGGCTCTGTTTCGAATCGCTCTCCGAGGCAAAGAGAATTCGGGTGAAGCCTTTCGCCGTCGGAAAGGCGTCCCGTCCGTTTTCGGTACCGACAGCGATTCCGCGGCGGATGCGAACGTGGCATCTGCGCCGCTGATGAACATCGCTGCCGAAGACCGGCATGCGACCGCAAGTCCGGTGCAGACTCCGACGGCTGCCGCCGCACAGGGCTCCCCCACAGTCGCGCGCGTTTCCGGAAATTCCACCTGGGGCGACCGAAAACTGTTCTCCGGTTTCCGAGGTATCCTGAACGATGACGGAAACGGCCTGGCGTCGATCGAACCCGAACAACTGCCGATGAACGAAGATCAGATGGTCTTCGGTTCACTCACGCCCGGCCTGGCGGAACTTCTCCCGGAAACAAAAGCCCGCCGGGAAACTCAGCGTCAGAACCTGCTGGCCGCCGGCTTCCAGTCGCGAGCTGCCTGGATCAACCTGAACGCTATTCGATTTTCGCTCGTGTTCCTGTCGATCGTCGTCGTGCTGATCTGGCTGAACATGGCTCCGCCCGCGCTGGAACCCTGGCTGATGGCCGCACTCATTGCAGCTCCGCTGCTGGCATGGGCTGTGCCGCCGCTTTGGGTCAGCGCAAAAGCCGCCGATCGCAGAATCGATATCGAACGAGGTCTGCCGGACGTCATGGACATGCTGAACATGGGTGTCAGCCAGGGACTGACCGTTCCGTCAGCACTGCGTCGAGTCGGCCATGAACTCAGCTCCTCACAGCCGGCCCTGGCTTCCGAACTGAAGATGGTCAATCAGCAGACAGCCGTCGGTTCACTCAGCCAGGCACTGAAGAACTTTGCGAAGCGCATTGATTCGCCCGAAGTTAGCTCGTTCACATCACTGCTGATTCAGTCCGAAGCGACCGGTACCAGCGTGACGCGAGCGCTCAGCGAATACAGCGACAGCATGCGGAATTCGCTGCGGGAACGAGCGGACTCGCGAGCCAACGCGGCTTCCTTCAAGCTGCTGTTTCCCGTCGCGCTGTGCCTGATGCCGTCCGTGTTCCTGTTTCTGCTGGGACCAGCCATCGTCAACGTCAATGACTTCCTGGACAACACGGCCAACCAGTTGATGAACGATCGCAGCGACGCCCTGGATTCGCTGGACGTTCAGCCATATTCCCGCAACGGCAGCATCTGACCGCCCCTTCGACAGCACGCAGGCTCCCCCGGCCACAACAGGACCGCGCGCACAAGCGCCGGAGTCACGAACGCCGCGTGGCAGCAGATTCGGCGCACTCGCGCTGACGGGAATGCCAACCGCATCTGCTGGTTTACGGAATCACGGCGTTCGTGCGATTGCCCGTTAATGAGCAGCTGAGCCAACTCTGGCAATCGATCCTGAAGGTGTGGCGGCAAGCGACAGTTGCACCGCGATTCAGAACGCGAATGAAAAGGCGCTGCCTGTTTCAAACTCGACATCTGCCCGCCGCTTTTCGACAATCCACCCGCGGGCACAATCACGCGGAAATGCGGGCGTGTCGTGAGCCATCTCCCAGGCTGGTCGATCCAACCACTGCCCGTGCTGCGTGACGTCGATCTGTGTGCGTACCACACGGTTCCACTTTGGTCTGGGGAAAGCACGATGAGGCGGCAGACAAGTCCCGTTGAATGTCCCGGCTTCAGTCGTCCAGTCAAGTGGGAGTGTCGCCTGAAGGCAGCGCTGCGATCGGCACTTTTCACACTGGCGCTGTTTTGGAACCTTGTGGCACCGGTCGCTGCCGCCGACTCGAAGATTGAGATCACTGCCAGTGTGAGACAGCCGGTTCATCCGGCGTTGATCCGCAACGAACACAGCCCGCTGATGCGCGTCGTGATCGACATCGCGGAGGCGCAGGACGTGACGTTTCACGGACTGACGGTTTCGCTGGCCGGCACGGACGACCTCAGCGATCTTGAGTCGCTCGCTCTATACTTCACACAGGACCAGGATTCGTTTTCCGCTGCGAATCCCGTGGGCGGACCTCAGCCCCCCGCGGATACGATCACATTCCCCGGCGAGCACCCGCTGCGGCCGGGCCGGAATGTCTTCTGGGTGTCCTGCCGGCTCAGGGATTCGGCCCGCCTGCAGCACCAGATCGTCGCGTTATGCACTTCGATCGCAACGTCGGCCGGCGATGTCACACCGCGAAACGACGCGGCCAATTCAAAGCATCGCATCGGCATTGCTCTCCGCAGGCACAACGACGACGGTGTTCACACTTACCGCATCCCCGCACTCACGACGACGACGAAGGGCACGTTGCTCTGCGTGTACGACATGCGGCGACGCATGGGCCGTGATCTGCAGGAAGACATCGACATCGGCCTCAGTCGCAGCACGGACGGCGGCGCGACCTGGGAACCGGTCCGCGTCATCATGGACATGGGTGAGTACGGCGGCCTGCCACAGGAACAAAACGGCTGCAGCGATCCGGGAATCATCGTTGATCAACAAACGGGTGAGATCTTTTGCTTTGCCGTCTGGATGAACGGCAAGCCCGGCAAGCACCAATGGAACGACGACGGCTCGGAGCCCGGCTTCGATATCGGCAGGGCCGCTCAGTTCATGATGGTTCATTCGAAGGACGACGGACTCACATGGTCGCAGCCGGAAAATCTCACGCGGAAACTGAAGGACGAGTCGTGGTGGTTGTTTGCTCCGTCGCCGCAGTCGGGATTTTGCCTGCCCGACGGAACACTGGTCATGCCCGTCGAGGGCCGCAGCGGTCGGGAGCCTTCGGCGACGTTCGCGACACTGATGATCAGCCGCGATCATGGCCAAACCTGGAACGTCGGCAATCCGGGCATCACCAGCGGCAACGAATGCCAGGCCGCGCTGCTGGGAGACGGTTCAATCATGCTTAACGTACGCAATGATCAAGAACGATTCCGGGCGGTCGCCGTGACGAAGGATCTCGGGCAGACATGGCGGGAACACCCCACCAGCCGCAACACACTGATCGAACCGAACTGCAATGGAAGTCTCCTGCGGTTCGACTACGATCGCAAAGGTCAGCAGCAACACGTGCTGCTGTTTGCAAATCCGCATTCCCGGGAAGGCCGCACGCATCACACGGTGCAGGTCAGCTTTGACGATGGAATGACCTGGCCCGATTCGCATCACTGGCTGCTGGATGAAGGCCGCGGCGCCGGCTATCCAAGTCTCACGCGCGTTGACGGCGAGCACGTCGGAATCGTCTATGAGGGCAGCCAGTCGCACCTGGTGTTTGAGAAGCTGGCGATCGTCGATCTGCTCGATCCGACGCGCCGATCCCGAAAGCCAAACCCTTTGACAGCGCCGCCGCATTCACTGCCGCCAGGGAACCGAAACCCGTGACCAGTTGAAACCACCCAGCGAGAAGCAGGCACGAGCCCGTGCCGAACGATCGAAAAAAAACAGTACCCCCGGCGAGATTCGAACTCACGACCTTCGGTTTAGGAAACCGACGCTCTATCCTGCTGAGCTACGGGGGCTGGTTGGTGGCTTGTGGCGTCTTGTGTTGAAGTGCTCGATTGGCGGGTTTGGTGCCAGCGTTCGGCGACGCGGAAAAAGCAAGTGTCCGCCATTGTCCGCAGTGACACGATATCAGGAAATCACGTTGATGCCACTGCCTCCATACGTCGAAATCACGCTCCGTGCGGTCCAGCGGGCATAGGCCTGCAGGCCGGCCGATCCGAATTGATGCCTTGCGCGTGACATGCCGGTTTGCGTTCTCCGTCGGCCTGGAATTCAGAATTCTCTGCTGCCGGGAGGCGCTGCTGATTCCTGATGCTGTCGCATCGCTCGATCCGTCCCGGTACTGTTGACAACAAAGTGTGGAGCGGAGCCGGGGTCGAGAAAATTCTCATAACCACGGAAACTTGCGATCAGGGGTTTTTCGATCACGATCTGGACGCTGGCGGTTGTCACTATGTAAAAGGAAGGTTCCGCGCTCCCGTTCGATCCTTCCTTCCCGCAATTCCTCTGACGATGTTCCGAATCCAACTGTACATTTTGATTGCGGTGCTGTGTCCCGTCTGGCAGAGCACAGTCGGGGCAGACGATGAAGGTCCCGGTGGCGTCGGACAGGTCGACTTCGAAACAGATGTCCGCCCGCTGCTGCGAGCGAAGTGCTTTGCCTGTCATGGTGAGGAAGCTCAGGAAAGTCATCTTCGGCTCGATCGCAGAGCGTCAATGCTGCGAGGCGGCGATTCCGGAGAGCCGGCGATCGCGCCTGGAAACAGTGACAAAAGTCACCTGGTTCAGTTGGTCAGCGAGTCGCAACCGGGCAGGCTGATGCCGCCGGATGAATCAGATCGGCTGAATTCCGGCGAAATCGATGTGCTGCGGCGATGGATTGATCAGGGAGCGCCGTGGCCGGGTACCGACGG
Source organism: Planctomycetaceae bacterium (assembly GCA_041398785.1). NCBI lineage: Bacteria > Pseudomonadati > Planctomycetota > Planctomycetia > Planctomycetales > Planctomycetaceae > Planctomycetaceae bacterium. The sequence goes on from JAWKUA010000002.1 coordinate 473,413, forward strand.
CGCGGTGAATGAGGAACCGCTGACATCGGATCACTGGTCGTTTCAGCCGGTCGGTCACATTCAGCCACCCTCCGTCGACGATCTGCGGGACGGCAGCACGTGGGTCGCGAACGGAATCGACGCGTTTGTGCTGCGAAAGCTGGCCGAACATTCGCTGGCGCCGAATCCACAAGCCCGCCGGGCGGAACTGATCCGGCGGGTGTCGCTGGACATGCTGGGACTCCCGCCGTCACCCGAGGAAGTCCGGGAGTTCGTCAGTGGCGACGGCAACGCATACAGTGCGCTCGTGGAAGATGTCCTGGCGGATCCGCGGTACGGCGAACGCTGGGCTCGCTATTGGCTGGATTTGGTGAGATTCGCGGAAACAAACGGCTTTGAGACCAATCGCGAACGTCCCAACGCGTGGCCTTACCGCGACTACGTCATTCGTGCTCTGAACGAAGACAAGCCGTACGATGACTTCTTAAGAGAGCAGATCGCCGGAGATGCGCTGGGAGTTCCCGTGGCAACCAGCTATCTGGTCGCAGGACCGTACGATCTGGTTAAGAGTCCGGACATCAATCTGACGCTGATGCAGCGCCAGAACGAACTTGACGACATGATCAACACCACGGGCACCGCCTTTTTGGGACTCACGCTCGGCTGCGCGCGGTGCCACAATCACAAGTTCGATCCGATTCGCCAGACGGATTACTACTCTCTGCAGGCTGTATTTGCCGGTGTTGAGCACGGTGATCGCACTCTTCCGCTGACAGCGAAGCAGCAGACGGAACTGGAAGAGATCGATCGCACGCTCGTTCGTTTGCGGGATCAGCTCAGGCCATTCGCGAAGGACAAAGGCCTCATTCGTGAGTCTGTGAATTCTGAACGCAACGAAGAACTGTTCGAGCCTCGCAGCGTACGCTTCGTCCGGTTCACGATCGAAGCGACAAATTCGTCGGAACCGTGCATCGACGAACTCGAGATCTTCAGCGGAGCAAACAACGTTGCGCTGGCGTCGACGGGCGCGACAGCAACGTGTTCGAGCGCTCTGCCCGGATACGAGATTCACAAACTGGAACATGTCAATGACGGACTGTTCGGGAATGCTCACAGTTGGATTTCGAACGAAGCCGGCCGCGGATGGATCGCGATTGAACTTCCTGAACCAACGGTCATTGACCGCATCGTGTGGGCCAGAGACCGTGAAGGCCGATTTCGTGACCGCGTCGCGACTCGTTATGTGATTGAGGCCGCGGTCGAACCGGGAGAATGGACAACGCTCTCATCGTCAGCAGACCGCGTCCCGTTCACTGACGGCACACCTGCAAAGCCGGAATACGATTTCGAAAAATTTCCCGAAGCGCGAGCGCTGGCCGAGCAGGTTCAGGAACTTGAGGATCGGAAGAGCGATCTGAATGATTCGATGACGGTGTACGCCGGCACGTTTCGGCAGCCCGGCCCGACTCACCGCCTGTTTCGCGGCGAACCCATGGAACAGCGAGAACAGGTCACCCCAGGAACCGTCGCCGCACTGGGATCACTGAACCTGACGGAAGCGACGCTGGAACAACAGCGCCGTCTGGCTCTGGCCGAATGGATTGCTTCCCCCCAAAACCCACTCACCGCAAGAGTGATCGCGAATCGGGTCTGGCAGTTTCATTTCGGCAGGGGACTCGTCGCGACGCCCAGTGATTTCGGCGCCGCCGGAGTACCGCCGACTCATCCGGAACTGCTCGACTGGCTGGCCCGCGAACTCATGGACAACAACTGGTCGCTCAAACATCTGCATCGACTCATCCTGAATTCCGCGACTTACGGACAAAGCAGTCTGCCGCGAGCCGAGGCACTTCAGGTGGATGCAGCAACGCAGTGGTGGTGGCGGTTTCCTCCCCGCCGGCTGGAGGCGGAGCCGATTCGGGACAGCATTCTGTCTGTCACCGGCGTTCTCGACAGCCGCATGTTCGGACCAGGATTCAGCGGATTTGAAGTCGAGCTGGAGAATGTTCGGCACTACTTTCCGAAGAAGAGCTACGGGCCGGATGACTGGCGGCGCATGATCTATATGACAAAGGTGAGGCTGGAACGGGAGTCCGTGTTTGGAGTCTTCGATTGCCCCGATGCGGCGACTTCAGTGCCGGATCGAAGCCGTTCAACGACACCGTTGCAGGCTCTGAATTTGTTTAACAGCCAGTTCATGCTGCAGCAGTCGGAATTGCTGGCGCAGCGTCTGCGGCGCGAATGCGGCGATGATCGGGACGACCAGGTCACTCGCGCGTATTGGCTGTGCTATGGCCGAAGTCCGGAGGCGGCCGAACTGTCGGACGCCGGGGCGTTCGCCGACGCACACGGTATGAACGCGTTTTGCCGGGCAATGCTGAACAGCAACGAATTTGTTTTTCTGCAATAGAGGCTTGTGATGCAGCCGCGTTCGGACGAAATAACCGGTCGTCATCTGCTGAATCGTCGAGGCTTTCTTGACCACTCCGCAACGGCACTCAGCGGCATGGCACTCGCGATGATGCTCGGGGAACAGGGCCTGCTGAAAGCGGACGACGGAAAGCTCGCCACCGTCAGCGGGCGTGCTCCGATTCGTCCGGATATCGATCCGGCACACCCGTTTGCTTCGCGGCAGCCGCATTTTCCGGCGGCCGCAAAGCGAGTTTTGGTGATCTTCTGTTCGGGAGCCTGCAGCCACGTCGACACATTCGACTTCAAGCCGGAACTGATTGCGCGGCACGGCCAGCCGCTGCCCGGCGCAGACAGCCTGATCACGTTTCAGGGAGAGCAGGGCAATGTCACTCGCAGCCCGTGGTCGTTTCAGCCGCGGGGTGAATGCGGAAAGATGATTTCGGATCTGGTGCCGCACCTGGGTTCACTGGCCGACGACATTTGCTTTCTGCATTCTCTGAAGGGAAAGACAAACACGCACGGGCCGGGCGAAAACTATATGTCCACCGGCTTCACGCTCGACGGCTTTCCCAGCATCGGCGCCTGGTCGACGTATGCCCTCGGCACGGAAAACGAAAATCTTCCCGCGTACGTGGCGATTCCGGATCCGCGCGGGACACCGCAGAATTCGGTCAACAACTGGGGACCGGGATTCCTGCCGGCCGCGTTTCAGGGCACCGACTTCAATACGTCGCTGCCCATCCGCAACCTCGCGCGGCCAGATTCCGTTTCGGAAGCAACGGACACCGGAACCCGTGATTTCCTGAAACGCCTGAACGATCGGCACCTGGAACGATTTCCCGGCGACACCGAACTTGCCGCACGGATTTCCAGCTACGAACTCGCGGCACGGATGCAGCTTAGCATTCCGGAAATCCGCGATCTGTCGACCGAATCCGCGTCGACGCTGGCGATGTACGGCGCCGACGATACCGAGAACTCACTCAAGGCGGCGTTCGCAAAAAACTGCATTCTCGCACGGCGACTGCTGGAACGGGGCGTTCGCTTCGTTCAGCTCTTCAACGGCGCCTATCAGACCGGCGGTGAAGGAGTCAGCAACTGGGACGGACACAAGGTCATTGAACAGCAATACAGCATTCACGGCCCGGTGCTGGATCAGCCCGCGGCAGCTTTGGTCCGCGATCTTCAGCAGCGAGGCCTGTTGAAAGATACGCTGGTCGTCTGGTGTACGGAATTCGGCCGGATGCCCACGTTTCAGAAGGGTGCCAGCGGGCGCGATCACAATCCGGAAGGGTTCACCTGCTGGCTGGCGGGCGCCGGCGTGAAGACTCCGTTCAGTTACGGAGCGACCGACGACTTCGGATACAAAGCCGTCGACAATATCGTCACGGTTCATGACTTCCATGCCACGATTCTGCACCTGCTGGGACTCGACCACGAGCGTCTGACGTTCTACTACAACGGCCTCGAACGACGCCTGACCGACGTCGAAGGCAATGCCGTGAAGGACATCCTGCTGTAGAGGCTGGCTCATTGCGTCACCCCGGGAGCCCAGGACCTTGACGGCAGAATTGCAAACTGCCTGTCCCCTTTCATTCGGCACGCTTGTAAGAGGACACGCACCGAAAGGAAGATCGCCGGACGTCTGTTGTCGTGGCAATTTGCGCCCGAAGCCAGCCCCGTTTCCGCAGTCTCATTGAACAGCCCGAGCTATTGGCGTCTGCCGCACGCCTTACGCCCTGCGGGACAGGCGAATTCGTTTTCGTGCGGCGTCGACCTCCAGCACCGTGACCGTGACGATGTCACCCACCGAGACCACTTTCGCCGGATCGCTGATGAAGTGATTGGCCAGTTGAGAGATGTGAACCAGGCCGTCCTGGTGGACTCCGATGTCGACGAAGGCTCCGAAGTGAGTCACGTTGGTCACAACACCTTCCAGCTTCATGCCTTCACTCAGATCGCTGATTTCGTGGATCCCTTCCGCGAATTGAGCGGCGCGGAATTCGGCTCGCGGGTCGCGGCCGGGTTTTGCGAGTTCGGCCAGAATGTCGCGGATCGTGAAGTCACCGGCGGACGAATCAACGAAGTCCTCCGGTCGCAGCTTTGACACCACAGCTGCGTTACCGACCAGATCTCTTGTCGACATCTGCAGCGCGGCGGCGATGCGGTCGACCGCGGGATAGCTTTCCGGATGAACGGCGGAGTTGTCCAGCGGCTGCCGTCCGTCGCGAATTCTGAGGAATCCCGCGCATTGCAGAAACGACTTTGCGCCCAATTTCGGAACGTTCAACAGGTCCTCCCGGCTGTCGAAGCGGCCGCAGGAATCGCGGTATTCCACAATTCGTTTGGCCAGTGCAGGCCCGATTCCGGCCACGAAGGACAACAGCGACGGACTGGCCGTGTTGACGTCGACACCGACCGCGTTGACGCACGATTCAACTTCGCGGTTCAGCGCCTTCTGCAACTGAGTCTGATTGACATCGTGCTGGTACTGGCCAACTCCAATGGCCTTCGGATCGATCTTGACGAGTTCGGCCAGAGGGTCCTGCAGGCGGTGAGCGATGCTGATTGCGCCGCGAACGGTGACATCCAGATCGGGGTATTCGGCGACGGCAAGCTCGCTGGCCGAGTACACGGAGGCTCCGGCTTCGCTGACAACAACTTTCGTCACCTGCAGATCGTGCTGACGAATCAGTGCGGTGACAAAGGCGTCAGTTTCCCGCGACGCGGTACCGTTTCCGATCGCAATCAGTTTGATGTTGTGCTGCGTGATCAGGTCCAGCAGAGTCTGCCCGGCACCGGCAACATCGTTCCGCGGCGGAGTCGGATAAACCGTTGTGCCGGTGAGATACTTTCCTGTGTCGTCCACGACCGCAACTTTGCAGCCGGTGCGAAAACCGGGATCCAGTCCCATGGTCACTCGCGGCCCGGCGGGAGCGGCCAGCAGAAGTTCGCGGATATTTCTGGCAAACACGCGAATGGCGTCGTCGTCGGACTTTTCCTTCAGGTTCTGCATGACAGCGGATTCGGCCGCGGGCAGCAGCAGCCGCCGGTAGCAGTCTTCGACAGTGTCGACGAGAGCCCGGACAAACTCGAAATTGAGGTTGCGGATCAGGCGCTGCCGCAATTTGTCGAGCACAAAGTCGTCGTCGATCGCGAGACTGGTTCGCAGAACGCCTTCCGCTTCACCGCGTTTCATGGCAAGAAACCGATGCGACGGAATTCTGTCGATGCGTTCGGTGTGATTGAAGTAGACGTCGAACTTGCCGACGGCGGCGCTGCGCTGTTCGCCCGCTTCGAGCGAGGAAGTACCAGCGCCGGTTGAAGCCGATCGCTTTCCGCGTTTGGCTCTCGAAACGATCTCGCCGCGTTCGGCTCGCTGCAGCATCCAGGCTCGCAGGTCGGCGTCTTCGGACCACGTTTCAGCCACAATATCGCAGGCTCCGGCGAGTGCGGCCGCCGTGTCGGGAACGTCGCGTGACGGATCGACGAAGCGCTGCAGGAACGAGTCCGCAGGCTGTTGCAGTCGCTGCTGCCGCAGCAGGACGTCCGCCAGCGGCTGAAGTCCTCGTTCGCGGGCGATGGATGCCCGCGTCCGGCGTTTGGGTTTGTAAGGCAGGTACAGGTCTTCCAGCCGCTGCCGCTGGTCACAGTCGAGAATCTGCCGCATCAGTGAATCGGTGAGCTGCCCCTGTTCGTCGATTGATCGCAGAACCGTCGCCTTTCGATCAGCCAGTTCACGCGCTTTGGTGACAGCGTCATCGATCACTCGCAACGCGACTTCGTCGAGCCCGCGAGTGGCCTCCTTCCGATAACGGGCGATGAACGGGATGGTATTGCCGTCGGCCAGCAGTTCGATCGCCCTGACAACCTGATGAGCAGAAACGCTTAGCTGCGCGGCAATGTTTGACGCGACGGTGGTGAGTTCGAAGACGTCGTCTTTGGAGGGTGTCGACGACATGTCGGTTCCGTTGGTAACTCACGACGGTAGACAGAAAAGCGCACTCTAACGCACCGATGGCCGATATGCAGAGGGCCGCGCAGAAACACAATTTGCAAAACTCCGGTTTCCGCCGCGCCTCCGCGTTCTCTGTGATCAAGTCACGCCGGCGTGCGCGGACCGGTTTCCCGCCTGCGCGGGAATGACGGGGAGATTGTCGCGGATTCGTCCGCGGTTACGCCATGATCGGCTCCACCAATTCACCATGCACGTCCGTTAGCCGGAAACGACGGCCCTGATATCGATAGGTCAACTGTTCGTGATCGATGCCGAGCAGGTGCAGCATCGTGGCGTGCAGGTCGTGAACGGAAACCGGATCGGTCGCAATGTTGTAGCACCATTCATCGGTTTCGCCGAAGCTCATACCCGGCCTGACGCCTCCTCCGGCGAGCCACATTGTGAAGCACCGGGGATGGTGGTCGCGGCCGAAGTTTTCCGTCAGATGACCCTGGCAGTAGTTCGTGCGACCGAATTCACCGCCCCAGACCACCAGCGTATCTTCCAGCAGACCTCGCTGCTTCAAATCGGCGATCAGCGCCGCCGCCGGCTGATCGGTTTCACGGCACTGCGTTCGAATGCCGCCGGGCAATCCGCCGTGCTGATCCCAGCCCGGGTGGTACAACTGAACAAAGCGAACACCGCGTTCGCACAGCCGCCGTGCAAGCAGGCAATTGGCCGCAAATGTGCCGGGCCGGCGAGCATCGTCGCCATAGCGTTCGAAAATGTGATCGGGCTCGGACGACAGGTCCGTCACTTCGGGAATCGACGTCTGCATTCGAAACGCCAGTTCGTGCTGAGCGATTTGAGTTTCAATTGCCGGATCAATGGCGTCTCGTTCCTGATGCTGGTGCAGAGCCTTCAGTGTGTCCAGCATGCGTCGTTTTGCGATTCCGTCGATCCCGTTCGGGTTGTTGACGTACAGCACGGGTTCAGTTCCCGCTCGAAAGCGGACGCCTTCGTGCTTCGACGGCAGGAACCCGCTTCCCCACAGGCGCGAGACCAGCGGCTGGCCGCCTTTGTCCCTTGTGACCATCACCACAAATGCCGGCAGATTCTGGTTCTCGGTGCCGAGACCATAGTCCAGCCAGGCTCCCATGCTGGGTCGGCCGGCGAACTGGGAACCGGTCTGCATGAAGGTAACTCCGGGACCGTGGTTGATCGCCGGTGTATGCATCGATTTCACGAAACATAACTCGTCAGCGATCTCCGCCGTGTGTGGCAGAATCTCACTCAGCCAGGCTCCGCTGTCGCCGTACTGCGCGAACTTGAACGGCGAACCGACGACGGGCAGAGTCGCCTGGTTACCGCTCATCGACGTCAGCCGTTGTCCCATGCGAACTTCGGACGGAAGCTCGGTGCCGTGCTTTTCATTCAGCAGCGGCTTGTAGTCGAACAGATCCATCTGCGACGGCCCGCCGCTTTGAAATAGCCAGATGACTCGCTTGGCCTTCGCGGTCAAGTGCGAAACGGCGGCACCAGCCTGACTGGACGCCAGCATTTCCGCTATCGCCAGTCCGCCAAGTCCCATGCCGAACTGCCGCAGAATGTGGCGTCGTGAAAGTCCGGCGGTGGGGGTGAAGCCGGTGCAACGGAGCAGGTTCGGGAAATTCATTGAAACACTTTCCGAGTTGTCTCACACGACAAGAACCAGCAACAACCTCACCACGTCATTATCTTCTCATCATACAGCCATCGTACGCGAACAGCGTATTGGCCACGCTGGTCCACGCGGCGAGAGCCACACTGTCTTCGGACTGCGCGACGGCTTCACCGACGGCCAGGTACGCTTTCGCGGCATCCTGATTGTCCGCGAAGTGTCGTTGCTGCTGTTCGAACAAAGCGAGCAGTGAGTCGCGTTCGGTATCGTCCGGATGCCGTGCCGTCAGCCGTCGGAACATGTCGTCGACGATCGCGGCTTCATCGTTTCCGTGCTGCCGGATCAGCCGATCGGCAAGTATTCGTGCGGCCTCAATGAACTGCGGACTGTTGATGACAACCAGCGACTGCAGCGGCGACGACGTCCGTTCTCGGCGCATCCGGCAGACTTCCCGTTTGGCCGCATCCAGCGTCGTCATCATCGGCGCGGGAGCGGTCTGCTTCCAATAGGTATACAGGCTGCGGCGATGCAAGCCAGCGCCGGTATCCGGCGTTGACGGCTTGAAGGCCGCTTCCAGCTCATAGGGTTTCGCCGGTGGACCGCCGATCTGGTTGTGTAGCAGCCCGCTGACGGCCAGCGCGTTGTCGCGCAGCATTTCGGCGGGAAGGCGGTACACGGGTGCTCGTGAAAGCCACAGGTTGTCGGGGTCGATACGGCGGTTTTCGGCAGTTGCGGCGCTGGACTGTCGATAGGTCGACGACATCATGATCTGCTTCAACAGCCGCTTGACGTCCCAGCCGTTCTCGCGGAAATCAGCGGCCAGCCAGTCGAGCAGCAGCGGATGCGTCGGGTTGGCTCCCTGGCTGCCGAAGTCCTCCGGAGTGCGAACCAGTCCATTTCCGAAACACAGTTGCCAGTAGCGATTCACGGCAACTCGCGCGGTAAGCGGATGCTGCGGCGACGTCAGCCACCTTGCGAAACCCAGGCGGTTGTTCGGTGCTCCGCCGGGCAGCGGAGGCAGCGACGCGGGCACATTTGCGGTGACGGGTTCTCCATGAGCGTCATAGGCTCCGCGAGTCAGCAGGAATGCCGGCCGCGGTTCAGGAAGTTCCCGCATCACCATGATTTCTTCGAACGAATCCTGCAGCCGGCACAGCGCTTCGCGGCGGGACTGAAGTTCCGCACGCAGTTCGTCCGGACGATGGATCTGTGAATCGGCTGCGCTGTTGCCTGCTGGTTCCCCGGGCGCTGAAGCCAGGCCGTCATACAGAGTCGCCAGTTCGGCTTTCGTGAGTTCTCGATCGAAGACGCGGAAATCGTCAACCATCCCTCCGGCGAGACCCATGTCGCGGAAGCGTTCTCCGATCGTGATTGTGTCACCGCCTCCGCCGGTGATGTTCTTGTAAAGGTTGTCTCGCACAACCTGAATCGGGGCGGGCTCGCCGTTGACCCACAGATGCAGACCATTGGCTCGGCTGGAACCGTCCCACGTCATTGAAACGTGAGTCCAGGTGTTCAGTGGCAGCTTGTCGGCGGCCTGCACCCGGATCGCATTGCCGGGGTAAAAGTGAATGAGTGCCGCACTCAGACGACCGCCTTCAATCAGCAGCTCGTATCCTCGACTGCCGGCGTCGGTCCATGCCCGGGAACGATGAAACACGACGGCTCGTTCGTAATCCTTCGGAACATTCAGCCACAGCGAAACGGAGAACGGCTGCCAACGCGGGAAGTTGCCGACGCCGGTATCGATGCCGTGGTCGCCGGTCAGCTTCACGACTTTTCCACCGCGAGCAGCGTCCGTCACGGACTTGTTCTCACCGACGGCCCCGTCTTCGAAATCCAGATGAGCAAGCTGGTTGGGGAGCGATGCCGCGATGGCGTGTCCTCCGGTGTGGTTGTCACCTTCGCCCGTCGACGAAGGCACCGACCGGAGATAGTCCACCAGCCTGCGTTCCGCTTCTTCGACGGCCGCCGTCGCTTCCGCGAGATGCCGTTCCTGCTCGTCCGTTGTCAGCCGCAGCGTTGGAGTCGGGATCGCGTCGGTGAAGTACGAATACAACCCGGCCTCATCGATGTTGTTGAAGTAGGAGAACAGTTGATAGTACTCGCGCTGCGTGATCGGGTCGTACTTGTGATCGTGGCAGCGGCAGCATTCCATTGTCAGCCCGAGAAAGGCCGTACCGACTGTCTGAGTCCGATCGGCCACGTATTCGACGCGAAACTCTTCCGGCACGCTGCCGCCTTCGACCTTTTGACCGTGCAGGCGGTTGAAGGTGGTTGCCAGGATCTGTTCCTTTGTTGGATTCGGCAGCAGGTCACCGGCCAGTTGTTCGGTGATGAAGTCGTCGAACGGCAGGTTGCGATTGAATGCGCCGATCACCCAGTCTCGCCACGGCCAGACAAAGCGGTCGCGGTCCACCTGATAGCCATAGGTGTCGCTGTACCGGGCGACGTCCAGCCATTCGGTCGCCATGCGTTCTCCGTAGGAGTCCGACGCAAGCAGACGGTCGATGACACGTTCGTACGCGTTGTCGGAATCGTCGGCCAGAAAGGCATCGATCTCCTCGATGGTCGGCGGCAGCCCCGTCAGGTCGAATGTTGCTCGCCGAATGATCGCCTCGCGCGCCGCCGGATCATTGGGCGACAACCCGGCCTGATCGCAGCGGGCAGCGATGAAAAAATCGATTGGATTCGAACACCATGCCGGGTTCTTAACAACCGGAATCTGTGGAGCGACGATCGGGCTGAACGACCAGTGCTGCGACAGCTTCGCTCCTTCCCGGACCCAGCGAGCAATCAGTTCCTTTTCGTCCGCGGAAAGTGACAGTTTCGACCCCGAGGGCGGCATCATGTCGTCGGCATCGTTCGACATGATCCGCTGCACAAGCCGACTACTCGCGACGTTTCCGGGCACAACTGCGCGGGCATCGGGGTCGGATTCCAGCGGGGCGACGATGCCCTCCGGAAGATCCAGCCGCAGGCCCGCCTGGCGGTTTTCGGTGTCAGGACCGTGGCACACAAAGCATCGGTCGGAAAGCAACGGCTTGATCTGGGAGGCGTAGTCGACCGGCTCGTCGGCCGCCGAACCGGCCAATGGACGCATCAGCAATCCCGTCAAGACGACGACGGTATGCCACGACGGGAAGCGATTCGAGATCCGGAAAGGGAAGTGACGCATAGCGAGTTCCCGGCGGCTGGGAAGGCGGGCAGGAGAGAGCGGATGTTGATGCCGTTCTATTCAGAAATCCTACCAGTTCGGCCAGGCGATCGCATCAGTTTCGCAGTCGCAGGAATGGATGAACCGGCGCAGATGGCGTTCGACGGTTATCCGACCGCCGGACGGCTGGTCGTCAGCGACGAATCACTGCCGTCCGCGTCTGCAACCTTGCACAGGAAGTCCGGGACGTACAGGAAATCCCGGGACGGCAGGCGTCACCCGTAGCGGACGTATCGGATTTCGTTTACGGAATGCGAGCATCTTCCGTTCCGGCGATACGTTGTCTTTGACCGGTCTGCAGCAGATTCCTAGAATCCCGCGTTTTCCCGTCTCAAAAATCTCTCCGGTACAGAGGTCTCCATCCGGGCTGCCGGCCCGTTTGCGTGAGTGCCGAACATATCGTTTTGCCAACTCTGGCACGGAGTTACGTTCATGAACCAATTCAGTTCGCTGGCCCACGAATTCTACGTCAACATGCATCTCAACACGGAGATGCCTCTTCCCAACGCTCGTGAAACTTTGCTGGACTTTTTTGGACGCGTGCAGAAGTCCTATCCCACGATGCGGAACTTCTACACGCGTGAAAACGGCGACTTTGTGCTGGAAGAAGACAAGGATCAGCCGCAACACCGCTGGATTTCGATGGAATCGCGGCGAATCTGCAGCGGCTGCGTGAATCCCACGGACATGGACGCCGTGGAAGCTCAACACCGGCTGATCCTGGAACTCGTCCCGTACATGCTGACCGTAAGTCCTTTGGACTGCGAAGCTTTGGACTACATGATGGGCTTCGACTTCGCCTACCGAGGCAACCACGATGCGCTTGTTGCAAAAGCTTTGGGCACGACAGCGGCGTTCGACGGTCTGCTGGAAGTTGAGGGGGCGTCCGTCCTGAATTTTGAGCCATCGCTGACCATCGGGCTCGACGAATCCTGCCGCCTGCAGGCCAGACTGCTGATCGAAACTCGCACCAACGCCTACCATGTCCGGCGCAACGATTTTCCGGAAGACCTGATCAGCGTTTACTTTACGGTCAGACAATACGGCAGCATGGAACACGATGCGTCGTTCGCCGATCGCCTGACGCAGTTGCGAGCGAAAGCTGAGGAACTCATGGAAAAGTTCGTGATCGAGGACGTCCTGCTGCCGCTGGGCCAGGCGATTTCCGCTTCGTAGGCGGGTGAACGATTTCGCAGGCTGAATTTACAGACATCGCAGGTGCGGCGCGGTCACGCTGAGCTGTGTAGTCAGCCGATTCCAACCGCGCCATCGGCGCTATTGAAACGTCGTCGGCTTTGGCTCATCAGCCATGCGAAACGAAGGAGCGTCATCCAGTTCCGACGTGATGTGCAGCATCTCCGGGGCAGGCTGAACGGTCGCGTCGCGAATCAGCCCCGCATCGTGCAGGCACACGTAGGACAGAAACACCAACAGTCCGAGTGCCAGACCGTTTGGCCACGCTTCCGGGCCAAAGAACTTCAGTGCGCTGCCGGCGGAGTTCTTGAGTTTCACGCGAACTCCATCCCACTGGACGCTATACATTTCGTCCAGAATCAGGTGCGACAGGAACCCGATTCCCACGCCGACGCCCATCAGCAATCGCACTCGACGGTCTTCACTGTGGTAAAACAGGTAGGTCAGTTCCCCTGCGATCAGCAGCGCGGGAATGCTGTGAAACATGCCTCGATGGACGGTCAGCTTCGACAAAATCGCGGCTCCGCCATAGCGAACGCCGCCATAGAGCAGCAATGCGAACAGCATCTGTCTGTCGCCGGAAACGCCCAGAGTACTCGTGTGCTGCAGCAACAACAGCGGAGCAAAGGCCGCAGTGACTCCGAAAAGTTCTCGAATCGGTCGTCCGGTTTCGGAATCCAGATCGGGCAGCATTCCGGCAACCCATGTCAGGATCGCGGCGATGGCGGCCTGAACGGCGGTGAAGCCAAGCAGGAAGATGGCTGCGAAGGCATATCCGATGCCCAGCATTCCGCTGACGCTGACATGTTCTCGATAGCCAGCCAAGTTGACGCGATCCTTCGCGAAAATCGTAGGTTTTGGGAACGAGGCGACACCGCGTCGGCGCCCGGACACACAGCCAGGAACGGCTCTGCGCATCCTTGCCGGCTCAGGCGCTCTGACGCTCGAAAACTCCGCTGCCCGGCTGGCCTCGCACCGGGCGGTACCAATTCCAGTCGCCGGCAGTATCGTCCTGGCGAGACTCAGCTACACTCAGCGTTCTCTCACAGGAATGCGGACGGACTGCGGGAGAGTGTAATTCAGGGGCTTTCCGGCGGATAGAGCGACCGCCGGCCGGACAGAACTCATGGCGACGCCGGATCGCTATAACTTCGACGTCGTGGTCGTCGGTGCCGGGCATGCCGGCACCGAAGCGGCTTTGGCGGCTGCGCGGCTGGGAGCCAGCACGGCTCTGCTGACCATGAGCTGTGACACTGTCGGCCAGATGAGCTGCAACCCGGCCATCGGCGGCGTCGCGAAGGGTCAGATCGTCCGCGAAATCGATGCGCTGGGCGGCGAAATGGGCCGCGTGATCGACGAAACCGGCATCCAGTTCCGCATGCTGAACAGCGGCAAGGGGCCGGCGATGCGAAGCCCGCGAGCTCAGGCCGACAAGAAAGCCTATCAATTCGCGATGAAGCTGCGCGTGGAACAGCAGGCGAACCTGAGCCTCCGTCAGGAACTCGTTGAGGGCATTGAAACTGCAGACGGCCGCGTCACCGGTGTTCACGTCGCAGGATCCGGCGTCTACCGCGCGAAGGCTGTGATTCTGACGACCGGCACCTTTCTGAAGGCCGTGATGCACACCGGCGAATCGAAAAGCGAAGGCGGCCGCGCGGGAGAAAAGGCGGCTCACGGAATCTCCGGCGCGCTGACGAACCTGGGATTCGAACTGCAGCGATTCAAGACGGGAACGCCCGCTCGAATCAACGGAAGGACGATCGACTTCTCGCGGTGCGAAGTTCAGCCGGGAGACAACAGTCCACAGCCGTTTTCATTTCTCACCGAGCGAATCGAACAGCCGCAGATGGACTGTCACTTGACGGTGACAACGCCTGAAGTGCATGCCGTGATTCGAGCAAGCCTGCACCGGGCTCCGATGTACACCGGCCAGATCGAATCAACCGGTCCGCGGTATTGTCCGTCGATCGAAGACAAGGTCGTCAGGTTCGCGGACAAGACGTCTCACCAGATCTTTCTGGAACCGGAAGGCCGCAACACTCTGGAATACTACTGCAACGGCATTTCCACCAGCCTGCCGCGAGACGTGCAGGATCACATGATTCACCTGATTCCGGGATTGGAAAACGCGGACATCATGCGATTTGGCTACGCCGTGGAATACGACTTCGCTCCGCCGACGCAGCTTCGCGCCACGATGGAAACGCGGCGAATTGAAGGGCTGTACTTCGCCGGACAGATCAACGGCACAACGGGCTATGAAGAAGCGGCAGGGCAGGGACTGCTGGCGGGAATCAATGCCGCACGGAAAATCGCCGGGCAGCCGGAATTTGTGCTGGAACGCAGCCAGGCGTATCTTGGCGTGCTGATCGACGACCTCGTCACTAAAGGCGTCGACGAACCCTACCGAATGTTCACTTCTCGGGCGGAGTATCGGCTTCTGCTGCGCCAGGATAACGCCGACCGTCGACTGACTCCGCTGGGAATCCGACTGGGAACCGTCACCGCCGATCGCCGCCGTCAGTTTGAAGAATACGAACAGCAGCTCCAGCGAGCCACAACGGCAATCCGCAGTCAGCGCCATCAGGGAAGCACTCTGGAAGAATGGCTGCGGAGACCGGAGGTGACGTGGCAGCAACTGGAAGAAATGCAGCCAACACTTCGCAGCCTGAACATCTGCGATCGCGCAAAAGCGCAGGTCGAAATTGAGACGCAATACGCCGGCTACATTCGACGGCAGGAATCTGACATCGTTCGAATGTCCAGGGTCGACAACGTCCGAATTCCGGACACGTTCGACTATGCAGCGGTACCGCAACTGCGTCACGAAGCCAGGGAAAAGCTGGGTCGCCTGAAGCCGACGACGGTCGGACAGGCCAGCCGGGTCAGCGGAATCACACCAGCAGACATTGCCGTGCTGATGATCTACCTGAAGCCCTCCACAACGGCGTGACCGTCGCCGTGTCGATCCGCGAGGCAATGCCCTGTGCCAACGCATGATCCGGGTGACCGACGACCTGGCGCGGTCGGATTTCCAGGATTTCCGTGTCAAAGTTTCGGTATCTTTTGCAGACTTGCTAAGAAGGGCAATATACGATGTCCAACTGCCGTTGACCGTCTTACCCGATTAGATACAATCGGTCGTGTTGAGGAATGGCAGAGCCGGGGGAACCGTCGACGGCAAGCCGGTTTGGCGAGCTTCGATGGTTTGAAGGCAAAAACTGCAATGGCGCTGTGTTTGCCCAGGGTGTTTGGGCCATTCAGCGCCCGGAAACCCGGTTTCTCTGATTCCGTCGACACACGGACGGTGTCCGACGCGGTCGGACGATGAAACGCTGCCTGACGGCAGATCATCGCTCTTCACAGAATGGATGTGTGACGCATGAAAACAGTCTTTACGACGGGTGAAGCTGCCAAGATCTGTAAGGTCAGCCAGCAAACCATCATCCGCTGCTTTGATTCCGGTCAGCTAAAGGGATTTCGAGTCCCCGGTTCCCGATTCCGCCGAATTCCGCGGGATGTCCTTTACAAGTTCATGAAGGACAACGGCATTCCGACGGACGCTCTGGAAAGCGGTAAACGAAAAGCCCTGATCGTCGACGACGACGAGCAGCTTGTGGAACTGATCACGGACGCTCTGGAGGCCGATGGCCGCTTCGAAGTACGAACGGCGAACAACGGCTTCGACGCAGGAATGATGGTTAAGGAGTACCATCCCGATATCATCGTTCTTGACGTGATGCTTCCTGACATCAACGGCAAGGAAGTCTGCCAGCGAGTCCGAAGTGATCCGGCACTGGATGACGTCCGAATCATCTGCATCAGCGGAATGGTGGAACAGGACAAGATCCAGGATCTGCGGGATTCCGGAGCCGATCAATTCCTGCAGAAGCCATTCGAAGTCGATCAGTTGATTGACCGCATCTGCCGTTTGCTGGATATCGAACAACTGGCGACGTAGTCCTCGAGCGGGGGACGTCGTTGCAACGCGGCGACTCGTCGCCGCTTTTCTTTTCACGGAAATCGGCAAGATTCGAACGAATCGAACGCGATACTGAACGGTCGCACTCCAAGACATCGCCGGTTCCTGGCCGGGGGATCAATGGTCGGTGTTCCGGTCGTCCGGAAAGCGGGTCACAACCACGCATGTCGCTCTGATTCATGAACAACAGCGGTTACTTTCGAGTGACCGCTGTTTTTGTTTCGATACGGCCAGCATGACAGAAAACTCTTCCGAGCATGACACCGTTGACGACTGGACAGACGACATTCTTCGGGCGATTGTCGGGCAACCGTCCCCGGAGGATTCGGCCATGGCTTGTGCAGCAGCCTGGCTGACATGTGCTCGCGCCGAATCCGCCGCCGTGATTGTGTTTCTCAGCGAAACCGAATGCATCGTGGCTCACGGTTTTCGCGACGACAGCCACGAAATCGAAGTGTCCGTTGGCCAGGAGCGAAAGTCCGTTCTGTCGCTTCTGGATGACCATTCCATCCTGGCACTTGCATCGCGCGTGGGAATCGACCGCCCGGATTTTCTGCTGCGGATGCCCGATCGGCTTGCGGCCGTCGCTGTCAGTTTTTCGGGAAACGAATCTGATTCGAACCAGGACGAGCTGACTGCGCTGGTCACGTCGGTCACGCAGCGCATTCTGGCCAGCACGACGCAGCGACAGTGTCTGTTCGCGGAACCGCGACACATGGAGGCGATGGCGGAATTCAGCGCCGGGGCCGGGCATGAGATCAACAATCCGCTGGGCAGCATCATCGGACAGACTCAACTGCTGCTCAAAAAAACTGACGGGGCCGACTACCGCGAAGCGCTGGAAACGATCGGAGCCCAGGCATGGCGAATTCGAGACATGATCGGCGACAGCATGCTGTTCGCTCGTCCGCCGGTACCACAATTCCAGCGCAGTGATGTCTGTGAGATCGTGAAGGAAGCCAGCGATCAGGTCAGGACAAACCATGGTCTGCAGGACGGTGAACTACGGCTGGAGCTTCCGGCATCGCCCATCATGGCGAACGTCGACGTTCATCAGGTTTCCGTGCTGACTTCGCATCTGCTGCGCAATTCGGTTGTCGCAACCGAGGGTGTCGAACCCGGACGCCGGATCACGGTAGCGCTGAATTCGGGTGACCAGCATGCATTCCGTCTGACCGTGGACGACAACGGTTCAGGAGTCACCGACGACAAGACCCGCCGGCATTTGTTCGATCCGTTTTACTCGGGCCGCCAGGCGGGGCGAGGATTGGGGTTCGGCTTGTGTCTTTGCTGGCAGATTGTTCGCCGCCACCACGGATTGCTGCTGCAACAGAACCTTGAACGGCAGGGTTGCCGATTCCTTGCGGGAATCCCTCTGTCGTCACGATAATCGACCGGCGCGGCGGTGTCACTTTTTTCGGTGCCGGCCGGCAACTCGGCTGATGAAAGACCGTTGGTTCGCGTTCCGCTGTTTGCTAGGATAAATGCGTTCAGTTGTGGTGCGATACCACTTGCGATTCCCTCCGCTTTGCACCTGCCTTCCGCTGCTTCAGAGCATTTCCGGCCGCTTTCGGTAACGACCTGATGGCCCCCATCCGCTGCATCCGATGTCGCCGATCGTCAGCCTGCATCGTCTTCCTTGCGACGGCGACGCTGCTGACGGGCACGACCGTGCTGGCCGGCGACGCCACTGATTCCGTCAGCTTCGCCAACGACGTCGTGCCGGTCCTGACCAAGGCCGGCTGCAATGCCGGGATCTGTCATGCCAAAGCCGGCGGCGGACAGAACGGGTTTCAGCTTTCTCTGCTGGGTTTCGAGCCGCGGGAAGACTATGACAGTCTGGTCAAGGAAGGCCGCGGCCGCCGCCTGTTTCCGGCCGATCCGAAGCGTAGTCTGGTTCTGCAAAAAGCGTCAGGCAGTACGCCGCATGGCGGTGGTTCGCGACTGCCGAAAGACTCCGCGGGTTATCAGCAGATTCTGAAATGGATCGAACATGGCGCGCCGTTCGATACGACGGCTCCGGTGGAACTCAGCTCCGTTCAGGTGGAACCGGCGCGCGGCGTCGTTGCGATGAACAGCCGGCAGCAGTTGCGTTCCACCGCGACATATTCCGACGGCAGTATTCGTGACATCACTGATCTGGCGCTGTACGAATCCAATGACGAAGCGATGGCTGAGGTTTCCGAATCCGGCCTGGTCACCGTCAGCGATATTCCCGGCAGAGTATCGGTGATGCTGCGTTATCAGGGGAAAACGGCCGTCTTCAGCGCCGCAGTTCCGCTCGGAGCTGCCGTTGACGACCTGCCTTCCGAAGCCAGCTTCATAGACGAACACGTTTTTGCGAATCTGAAGCAGATCGGCATTCCGACATCACCCGTCTGCGACGACGCGACGTTTCTGCGCCGCGTGACGCTTGATATCGCCGGACGGCTGCCGACGCTGGACGAAACGACCCAGTTCCTGGCCAGCTCCGACGCTGACAAGCGCGAACAGTTGGTCGACGCGCTGCTGCGCAGTCCGGGCTATGCGGACTACTTCGCCAACAAATGGACGTCGCTGCTGAAGAATCGACGCGACGACGCCAGCGACATTGTTTCCAACTTCGCGTTTCACGCGTGGATTCGAGACAGTCTGCTGGCAAATGTTCCCTACGACCAGATGGTGCGGCAACTGCTTGCCGCGACCGGAACCGTCGTCGGCAATCCTCCGGTGGCGTGGTACAAGCGAGTCAAAGAACCGAAGCAGCAGCTTGAAGACGTCGCTCAGTTGTTTCTGGGCGTCCGCATGCAGTGTGCTCAGTGCCATCATCATCCGTTCGAACGCTGGAGCCAGGACGATTACTACAGCTTCGCGGCGTTCTTCAGCCAGGTCGGACGCAAGCCCACGGATACGCGCGGCGAGGATCTGATCTTCCACAAGCGAGGCGTCGCGACCTCAAAGAACGTGAAGACGGGCGAAGACCTGTTGCCCGCAGCGTTTGGAGATGATGTCGGCACGATCGCTCCCGATGAAGACCCGCGACTGCGGCTGGCGGACTGGATGAGTTCCCCGGAAAACCCGTTCTTTGCGAAGGCACTCGTCAATCGTTACTGGAAGCACTTTTTCGGTCGCGGCCTGATTGAACCGGAAGATGACATTCGCGACACGAATCCGCCGTCAAACCCGGAACTGCTGGCGGCTCTGGAGCAGCACTTCATCAGCAGCGGCTTTGACCTGAAGGAACTGGTCCGCGTGATTGCCACGTCGAGTGCCTATCAGTTGAGTTCCGTGCCGAACGAACACAACCTGGTCGATCGACAGAACTACTCCCGCTTCTATCCGCGGCGCCTTCAGGCGGAAGTCCTGCTCGACGCGATCAACGACCTGACCGGTGCGACCACCAGCTTTCCCAACCTGCCTGCCGGCACGCGAGCCATCGCACTTCCGGACAACAGCTACAACAAAGCATCCGCGTTTCTGCAGGTCTTCGGTCGCCCGGACAGCCAAAGCGTCTGTGAATGCGAACGCGTGCAGTCGTCCAGCCTCGCTCAAAGCCTGCACCTGATCAATTCCTCCGAAATCAGAAACAAACTCGCGACGGCCGACGGACGAGCCGACCGACTCGCGAAAGGCGACCGTCCATCAGAAGAAAAGATCACGGAACTCTATCTGCTCGCGCTTTCGCGCCCGCCGCGTCCTGACGAACTTCAAACGGCGACAGACTATCTGAACGAACCCATCACCAACGCCGAAGGACAGCCGATCGATTCGGCTGCGGCGGCTAAGACGAATTTTCAGGATCTGATCTGGGCATTGATGAACACAAAGGAGTTCCTGTTCAACCACTGACTGAATTCCTGCGGCCCGCCCGCAATTGCCGGAACGTACACGTTTTGGGGCCGTGTCCTCAGAAATCTGATAAGCGAATACCAAACCGATGACTCGCAACCTTCTGACTGTTTTCTGCGCCGCGGCAATGCTGCATTCGCTGCTGCTTGTGCCGTGTGCATTCGGGCAGGCAGTTTGCCTGCCGGCTCCGCGGCTGCTGACTACGAAGCCAATGGGAGGACAGGCGGGATCCACCGTTAACGTCACGATTACCGGCGACAACCTTGAAGACGCGGACGAACTTCGGTTTTCGCACCCCGGCATCACGGCAACTGCCAGGCTGGATGAATCCGGCCAGCCGGTGCCCAGAGAGTACGTTGTTGCGATCGCTGATGACTGTCCGGCCGGTGTTCACGAAGCGCGCGTGATGACGAAACTGGGGCTTTCGTCGTCGCGGGTCTTCAGTGTAGGAGTGCTGCCGGAGACCGCTCAGGCCGGACCGAACACGTCCGTTGAAACCGCGATGCCACTGGAAGCCGGTGTCCTCTGCAATGCCGCCATGACCAGCCGTTCCGTCGATCACTACTCGTTCGCAGCGTCGGCGGGTCAGAGAATTGTCGTGGATTGCGCCGCGAAGGGCATTGACTCAAAGCTGCAGCCGGTGCTGATTCTGGCCGACGCAAACGGCAACGACCTGCTGGCCGAACGCCGTGGCGGCGTGCTGGACTTCACCGCTCCCGACGACGCCACTTACATCGTGAAGGTTCACGACCTGACGTTCAACGGCGGGCCGGAATACTTCTATCGTCTCGTCATTCGAACCGCGGCGGAAGGCGATTTCGTCAGCCGGCTGCCTTCGACGGCCGCGGTGAATTCCTTTTCCTGGCCGCCGACCGGGCTGACGGATGACGCAGTGATCGGCGAAGCGGAGCCCAATAACGTCGGCGGCGACGCTCAAGCGATTTCGCTGCCGTGCGACATCACAGGCAGCTTCTTTCCCGCAGCGGACGTCGATGTCTTTGAATTCAATGCTACAAAGGGCGACGTCTGGTGGGTGGAAGTGGCCTCGGAGCGGCTGGGGCGCAACACCGATCCGTCTATCGTGGTCCAGCACGTCGGCGAAGATGAGACCGGCGAAAAGCTGACTGACATTGCGGAACTGACAGACATTCCCAGTCCGGTCAAAGTGTCCAGCAACGGCTATGCGTATGACGGTCCGCCATACAACGCCGGGTCGTCCGACATCATCGCGAAAGTCGAAATCCCGCAGGATGGACGTTACCGCCTGCAGCTCACGGATTTGTTCGGCGGAACTCGCAGTGATCCCGGCAATGTGTATCGGCTGATCATTCGACGTGCGGCGCCCGACTTCGCGCTGGTTGCGTGGGCAATGCACATGGAACTGCGAAACGGTGACCGCAACGCACTTTCGAAACCTCTGGCGCTGCGTAACGGAGCGACGATGCCGCTGGAAGTTGTCGTGGTGCGCCGTGACGGGTTCGATGGTGAGATTGAACTTGCGATGGAGAACCTTCCCGACGGTGTCACGGCGACGGGTTTGAGGATCCCGGCAGGCCAGTCGCGCGGCATCATGCTGCTGACCGCCGATCAGAATGCGCCGCGCGGTCTGACCAGCGCGTCGTTTTTCGGACGTGCGACCATCGCCGGAGAAGTCGTGACTCGCCCCTGCCGGCTGACATCGATGGCATGGCCGGTTCCGGATTCGTGGAGCGAAATTCCCAGTCCCCGACTGCTGGCCGACGTTCCGGTGTCGGTCAGCGGGACGGAGTTCGCTCCGATCTCGATCGCGGCCGCTGATGGCAAAGTGTGGGAAGCAGCAGCCGGAACGAAACTTGCCATTCCGCTGGTTCACACGCGGCGCTGCGAGTTTTCGGGAGCGAACATCAGTCTGAAGACTTTCGGTCCGGGGTTTGAACGCAATCCCGCCTTCGATGCACCGCTGACTGCGGACGCATCGCAGGTCGAGTTTGACCTTGCCGCTCTGAAGACTCCGCCCGGCGAATATGTTGTCGCCTTTTATGGCAGCGCCGTGGCAAAATACCGTGCTCAGCCGGACGCCGAACCGAAGGACATCGTTGACATCGTTGTGTCGGCACCCATCAAAATCCGGATCACATCGCCAGAGGAAGAGGGCCAGAAATGAATCATCCGTTTAACGCGTCATCAAATCGCTGCTGCCCGGGGCCGAACAGTCGTCGCGGGTTCATGAGAATGGGGCTTGCCGGCTTCGCGTCGCTGAGTCTGCCGGGAATGCTGCGGCTGCGAGCGGAAAGTCCGGCTGCGACCGACCGCGAAAAAACAGCCGTGATTATGGTCTGGAAGCCGGGCGGCTGCTCACACATCGATACGTACGACCCCAAGCCGAACGCGGGCAGCGAATACCGCGGCCCGTTTGACATCATTCCGACCAAAGTGCCGGGAATGCACTTCACGGAACTGCTGCCGCTGCAGGCCAAAATCGCTGACAAGTTCACGGTCCTGAGATCCATGCGCCAGACAGCCGGCGGTCACCCGGCCGGTTCCATGCAGATGCTGTCCGGCGACCCCGATACACGCGACAAGCCCAAACCGAAACTTCCGGACTGGATGTCGGTGACCAACTATCTGCGATCGCAGGCAGGGCCTCGAACCAATCCGCTGCCGCTGTATGTCGGCGTTGATCCTCCGACCGAATACAACGGACCGGCGTATCTGGGAGAAGCCTACTCCCCGTTTGCCGTGACGGGTGATCCCAACCAGCCGAACTTCAGTGTGCCGAACATCGGGCTGTCGGACCAGAATGAAGTCCGTCACCTGTCGCGGCGTTCGTCGCTGCGGCAGAACCTGGACACTCTGGAACGCGCCTTCGACCAGGCTCGTGAACTTCAGGCACTCGACGAATTCGAATCTCAGGCGATGACGCTGTTGACGAATCCGAAAACAAAGGAAGCATTCGATCTGACAAAGGAAGACGATCGGACGCGCGACCGCTACGGCCGCAATACCTGGGGACAGCAACTGCTGCTGGCTCGACGACTGGTCGAAGCCGGAGTCGAAGTTTTGACAAGCAGCCTGCGCGGTCCGCTGTGTGGTCGAGTTCAGAACTGGGACGATCACGCCGTCAATCACCACATCTTTGACGCCTTCGGTTTCGAGCACAGGCCTACGACCAGGCGGTTTCGGCACTGATCGAAGACATCTACGAACGCGGTCTGGACAAACGCGTGCTGGTTGTCGTCACGGGAGAATTCGGCAGAACGCCAAAGATCGAACATCAGCCGAGCACCGGTGCGGGCAACGCGAGTGCTCCTGCCGGTACGAAGCAGCCCGGCCGCGACCACTGGCCGCGCGCGTTTTCCAACATCTGGGCCGGCGGAGGCATCGAACCGGGCCGCTGTCTGGGAGCCACTGACAAGCGCGGCGAGGATGTTGTGGAACACATCTGCAGTGCCGGTGATTTTCTCGCGACGATCTACCATCACCTGGGGATTGATTCGTCCAGAGTCTTCATTCGGGACTTCAACGGCCGACCAACGCCCATCGTCGATCACGGCAGACCGATTCCGGACTCATCGGCTGATTTCCCGGTACGCAACAACTTCTGAAGTCCTGTCAGACAAGTCGAATCCATGACGCATCCAGCCTCTGCACGCCATTCGTTTCTGATCACCGCATTCGTCGCTGCCAGCGCCGCGGTGTTTGTCAGTGAAAATCTGCAGGCTCAGACCGGTGATCAAAGTCGTCCACTGATGGCCTATGTCGGAACGTTCAGCGCGCCGCTGAAAGACACTCTTCCGACGCAGGTGGACCTGCCGCCGGGAAACGGACGCGGCATTCATCTGTTTCAAGTCAATCGCACGACGGGAGCTCTGACGGCGGCCGGAATTGTCGAAATGGGCACCAGTCCCAGCTGTCTGGCACTGAACAAAGCGGGTGACCGCATCTATTCCGCCAATGAAACCGACCGTGCCGGAGACAACCATGAAGGCACCGTCAGCGCGTTTTCCATCGACCGAACGGACGGATCGCTGACGCTGCTGAACACGGTCCGTTCCGGCGGAGCAGGGCCGACATACGTTAGTATCCATCCGTCGGGGCGATTTCTGCTGGTGGCGAATTACTTCGGAGGTTCCATCGCCGTGCTGCCGATCGCGCCCGATGGCAGGCTGAAGGACGCGTCAGACGTCAGGCTTGATGAAGGCGAAATCGGCCCGACAAAGGCCACCAACGCACCTCCCGGCAGCTTCGCCATCAGTGGCCACGACCGCACGCACGCTCACATGATTGAAGCCGATCCTTCCGGTCGGTTCGTTCTGCACGTCGATCTGGCGCTGGACAGGATTCTGGTCTGGAAGTTTGACGATCGCAGCGGAACGCTGTCGCCGGCTGATAAGCACTCGGTTGCACTGCCGCCCGGCGACGGCCCAAGACATTTCTACTTTCATCCGAACGGCAAGTGGTTCTATTCCATCCAGGAAGAAGGATCGACCATTGCTGTGTTTGACTACGATGCAACCAGTGGCGGACTCAGTCAGCGGCAGACGATTTCGACGCTGCCGCCGGGGTTCGAGGGCAGCAATTTCTGTTCGGAAATCCTGGTGTCCGCCGACGGAAAGTTCCTGTATGCCGGCAATCGCCTGCACGACAGCATCGGTATTTTTTCCATCGGCGCTGACGGAACGCTGACGTTTCTGGAAGAAGAATGGACGCGGGGAGACTATCCCCGCAGCTTCAATTTCGACCCCACGGGGCAGTTTCTCTATTCCTGCAATCAGCGAGCCGACCACGTTGCCGTGTTCCGGGTGAACCGGCAAACCGGCAGCCTGAAGTTCACCGGCCAGTACGCGTCGGTGGGCAATCCATCCATCATCGTGTTTCAGGAACTGGATGAAGCGAAGTAACGCCGGTCAGCGAACCGGGGCGGATCGGTGTTCGGATCGGGCCGATGGATGACACACCAAAGAGCCTGCTGGAACGACTGCGGGAACGGCCGGACGACGGGTCCTGGTCTCGGCTGGTGAGTCTGTACACACCGTTTCTGCAGCGAGTGGTAACGTCGCAGGGAGTGCCCGCTCAGGACTGCGATGATCTGCTGCAGGACGTGTTTTCTGTGCTGTCAGCCGAACTGTCGCGTTTCGACCACAACGGCAACCGTGGCGCGTTTCGGCTCTGGCTGCGAACAATTCTGACCAACCGCGTGCGCCGGTACTTCCGCAGCAGTCTGCGAACAAAGACTCAGTTCGGAACGACCGACAGCACTGACATCACGCAGATCCGCGATCCGGAAGACGACCTGGTTCGGATGTGGGACGAGGAATACAACCAATGGGTCACCTGCCGGCTGATTGAACTCATTGAACCGGAGTTCTCGATTTCCACCTGGCGGGCATTTCACCGGCAGGTGCTCGACGGGGCTCGCGCGAAGCAGACAGCCGACGAACTGGGTTTGACCGTCAACGCCGTCCTGATTGCCAAATCGCGAGTTCTGCGCCGGCTGCGTCAGGAAATGGAGGGTCTGACGGACTGACCGGCAATTCACGGAAAACACCGGAGATTGCTGAAAGGATTCTGCACACTCGGTGCTGTGACTGATGGGTGCGTTGACGGAATTTGGTTTCTGTTCCTGATGTCCTGCAGCCGCAAAGTCCCGTCGGCCGGACCGCAAGAAAGAGACGCCAACGTGAGTACAGACTTTCCACAAACTGCGGTATCCGGTCCGGATCAGCACCCGGAAGACGCGATGCTGGCGGATTTCGCTGTCGGACGGCTTGACGAAGCAACCTCCCGCAGAATTGAAATGCACCTGGCATCCTGCGAAGAATGCTGCACCCGGGTGGAGAGCTGCGCCGGACTGGATGACACACTGGTCGAATGTGTGCGCCAGCACGCGGGGGCGAACGTTCCGGCCGCCGTGCCTCTGCGCGTTCATGCCGGGTACGAGCTGCTGGACGAGGTCGGGCAGGGCGGCATGGCGGTCGTCTATCGAGCCCGGCAGGTTGCGCTGGGACGCATCGTCGCGCTGAAGCAGATCCGTTCGGGAGTCCACGCGACAGCGGATGAACTGATTCGTTTTCGACGCGAAGTCAATGCTGTCGCCCGGCTGAATCATCCGGCCATCGTGCAGGTGTTTGATTCCGGCGAACAGGATGGTCAGCCGTACCTGGCCATGGAATTCATGAACGGCGGAACATTGGCGGATCGCATCGAAGCGTCACCGCTGGAAGGCCGCCAGACGGCCAGGCTGATCGCTCATCTGGCCGACGGCGTGGAAAGCGCTCATGCAAACGGGATCATCCACCGTGACCTGAAACCGGGAAACGTGCTGTTTCGCAATGCATACGATGACCCGACGGCGGTTGACATCCTGGACGGCGAACCAAAGATCGCGGACTTTGGCCTGGCCCGCGCGGATTACGATCACAACCGCACCGAAACCGGTATCGCCCTGGGAACTCCCGGCTACATGGCTCCGGAACAGATCACCGGCGGGACGTCGGTCGCGGCAGCCGCGGACGTGTACGGACTGGGAGCCGTCCTGTACCAGTGCATCACCGGTCGTCAGCCGTTTCAGGGTGCGACGATTCTGGAGACTCTGCGTCAGGTCCGCGAAGACAGCCCGGTGGCTCCGTCGGCGCTGCAGCCGCGCTGCCCGCGTGATCTGGAAACGATCTGCCTGAAATGCCTGAACAAGGAACCCGCCGCGCGATATGCATCGGCCGCCGCGCTGCGGGATGATGTGCAGCGGTTCATTCTGGGGCAGGCGATTCACGCGCGTCGGGCTTCGGTCGCGGAACGAGCCTGGAAGTGGTGCCGACGTCGACCGGCCATTGCGGCGCTGGTTGCGGTTGTCGTGATGGCACTGGTAGGGTCCTCCGTCGCGGGCTGGGTCGTCAGCGGCGTTCTCCGCAACAGTCTTCGCGACCGGACAGCCGCGCAGAAGAAAGCCGAAACCAGTCTGCAGCACGCGCGGGATACGTGGAACTCGAATCTCTGGGATCTGGCTGTTGGAACGCTGGCGGACGTACCGGATTCCGGACCTCAGCGCCGTGAACTGATGGAACTGGCGGTCAGGCAATACGAAGAACTGTTCGATGACGGCGATTCCGGCGACGAATCAACTCGTCACGCCTACAACCGGCTGCTGATGTCGCTGGGCAATGTCTTGTCCGACCTGAACGCGTCGGCGGACGCAGACGCCACCTTCGAAAAGGGAATCCGGCTGGCCGATCAGCTTGCCGCGGAATTTCCGGACAAGCCCGAGTACCAGTTTCAGACAGCCGAAACGCGAACAAACTTCGGAGCGCACCTGATTCGATTGACGCGATGGCAGGAAGCGCGGGACGCCCTGCTTCCTGCTCAGGAAATCCTGGAACGGCTCGTTGCTGAATCAGAGAACCCGCTTCAGTGGCTGAGCTACCTGTCGACCAACAGCGGTTTTCTGTCGACAGCTTCCGGACGACTCCTGCTGCCGGACGACGCGATACGGTTTCGAACACGCGCGCTGGACACAGCGCGGCAGGTCCAGGAATCGCACCCGACCGATCCGGTCGTCAGAAAGCATCTGGCAACGATCTTCCACAACAACGGACTTGCCGCGGTCGACGTGCCGGAAGCGCTGGAACTGATCGGACAGTCGGTAGAAATTCTGGAGTCGCTGGTGCATGAGCACCCGGAGTCACGAGTGGACCGCGGCGCGCTGGCCAATGTGCTGATCTCGCTGAGCAACATGCAGTCGTCCACGGACTTCGAGGCGGCATTGGTCAGCATCGACCGGGCTCGAGAGCTTTGTCGCCAGCTCACCGCTCAGTTTCCCGCGTCGGTCGACTGGCGGCTGGAATCGGCGAGAGCCGACTATAACGCGGCTGTGATTCGGCTGGGCCAGGGACGCGACGAAGAGATGGTGGAACTGCTGCAGAGTTCGCGGGACTTGTACCGGCAGATCATCAATGAGGATCGCGGCGACGACCGCATTCAGGCTTCCTGCGCAGCCACGCTGAATCTGTTGGGACTGTGTCTGACTTCCACGATGGACCTTTCCGGCGCGGAAGCCACATATCGTGAAGCACTGCAAATCGGCGAAGAACAGCTCGCTCGACATCCCGGCGAACTCGACCACCAGGAAGTGATCGCGTCGACGTCCGTGAATCTCGCCGAATTGCTGCGGCAGACCGGCCGAGCACAGGAAGCGTTGTCAGTGGCCGACCGCGCTGTCGAATTCGCGGAAGAGATCTACTCGAAGCAGGTCGAACCCGTCGATGCGAAAACGGCGCTCGTTCCGGCTCACGGTTGCCGGGCATATGCCCTGCAGGCTCTCGGACGGCATTCCGACGCCATTGCCGACTGGGACCGC